>JACDDJ010000390.1 GCA_013817065.1 Acidobacteriota bacterium | reverse complement strand
CGGCCATCGTGATGGCGGATCGCGGCTTGAGCGAGATGGCCGCAGTGCGTCCGCCGGTGGATGTCTTCAGCTGGTCGGCGAGCGTCGGCGCAAGCAGCGCCCTGGCGCTGTCGCCGCCGGCCGCCGTCCCCATGTAGGCGATCGTCCTGGCGGACGGATCGCTCGTGCACGGGTTCGATCGTGCCGCCGCACGGTCCCACCACGCATTGAGGACCATGCCGTGACGGTAGGGAAGCGCGCCGGTGCCGATCGTCGCGTGACCCGCGCACGTGATCGTATTCATGAATGGATACGCGGCGTTCCTGAACCACGCCCCCTCGTCCAGAATGCGCCGGAAACCACCGGTAAAACGCGGGCCCAGTTTTTCGAGGTAATCGGATCTCATTTGATCGACGACGAGGACGACCACCAGTGGCGCCCTCGGCTGGGCCGCCGGATCGCGCGGCGTCGTCCTCGGAGTAGACGCGCAGCTTGCGGCGACGAACCCGGCCAGCAGGACAACGAGAAAGCGTGAGGTCATCAATCGTGTTACCGCCGTCGCAGGAGAGGGAAGTAGCAAAGCGCGCCGACCAGGACGTCGAAGGTGGCGCCTCCCACCGTGTACCATCGCGGCGCCAGGGCATCGGGCAGAATTCCCGGGCGGTGCGCGATGTCGAGCATCGCGTGCGCTGCGAATCCGAGAGCCAGCAGCGTCAATGCCTGGCGCGGATCGCACGTGAGCGTGTAGGCGGCGAGGACGAAAAAGCCGGCCGCAAACGCGATATCGAGGCCGACACCGATGCGGGATTCCTGCGCCGCCGCGAGGCCGAGATACGCGCCGGCCGATAGCGTGAGCATCAGCGCGGCAATCTGTGCAAGGCGCAGCTCGGCGACGAGCCGTTCGGGTGAGGAAACCGGGATGGCGGCGGTCCGGAATGACTGCAAGGCAAACCCGGCCGCGAGCGCGATCGAGGCAACCAGGAAGGTACGGACCGCTTCGGACATGTTGCTGCCCGAATTATAGGTCGGGGTTTCGATCATGCGAGCATCGCCAGCGGATCGATGCCGTAGTCGGCCGGATCGAGTGGCGCAATCACCGACTGCGCCCGCTCGCCCGCGAGCTCGAAGAGGTTCCGTTCCTGCGGCACGTCCATGGCTGACCCGTCGGCGCGAAACAGCACGCGCACCCGGGGGCGATATGGGTCCGGCGCGTGCGTTTGCATCACGACTCCGACTTCGCCGGTACTCAGCTTGACGAGGTTCCCGGGCGGGTAGATGCCCAGCAACTGCACGAAGCGGCGGACCAGGTTCTGGTCGAAGTGCACGCCGTCATTCCGCTTCAGGACCGCGAGGATCCGATCGGTCGGGAACGCCTGCTGGTAGAGGCGCTGTGAGCGCATGGCATCGTAGATGTCGGCGATGCTGCAGAGCATCGTTCCAAGATTGAGGGCGCTCCGTTTGACGCCGACCGGGTAACCGGTTCCATCGCTGCGAAGATGATGTTCGAAGGCAACGACCGGCGCCAGCATCGGCATCTCCGGCGTTCGCCGCAGGATCTCGGCGCCGTTGACCGTGTGCTGGCGCATGATTGCGAACTCCCTGTCGTCGAGCTTCTCGGGCTTGTTCAGGATGTCTTTCGGCGTTCGCACCTTGCCGATGTCGTGCATCAATGCCGAGAGTCCGAACTCGCGGAGCAGCTTCCCCTCGATCCCGAGCGCCCGCGCCTGTCCCATCGTGAGGATCGACACATTGACCATGTGGGTGAAGGTGTAGTTGTCGTAGCTCCGCATTGCCGTGAGTGCCACGATCGCGGTGCGATTCTGGGTCACCGCATCGGCGAGGCCGTCGATGGCCTGGAGCGCGGCGGGCAGGTCGGGCTGCCCCTCCGTCTCCGCCGCTCCCCAGGCGGACTCAGCGGCCCCCACCGCAGAGGCGTAGAGCCGACGGATCGCGGCCATGTCGCTCGCGACCCCGCCGCTGCGGCGCTCGTCCGTCGTAATCCGTCCAACCCTGATGTGGGGGAACGAGAGGGTCCCGCCGTCCCCCTTGCCCCCGGATCCGATTGCCAGCACCAGCGCCAGCAGTTCGTCCTGCGAGACGCCTCGCTCGAAGGAGATCCGCTCGACCTGCTGCTCCTTCAGCCGCTTGATCAACTCACCCATTGCGGCACTGGCCTTGGGCATCGGCGTGTCGGCGACCACGAACTGCCCGCCCACGATGCCGACCGTCAGCGACGGCGCACTCTGCAGCAGCGGGCGCAGCGCCGCCAGCAGGCCTTCGACGCTGCGAGCCAGCAAGGGGTGCTCCCGCGCGTAGAGCTGACTCGCGCGCACGCCAGCCGCGAACCGGCGCAGCACATCGTCGTACAGCGCGGGTCGGAAGCCGGGCTCGATGCGCAGTTCGCTCATTGAAGGTGTGCCAGTTCTGCGCGAGCCGCTGCGCGCGTGCTGCGGTTGCCGGTCGCGGCGGCACGCCGAAGTGCGTCGAGGGCTTCGGGCGAGCCGATCTTGCGGAGTGACGCCGCCGCCGCGGTTCGGGCACGCCGTGCCCGCAGCGGTGCCCACCAGTTGACGACGCCAAGCGCGAGTTCCAGGGCTTCCACGGAGGCAGAATCCCCGAAGGTGCCGAGCGCTTCGATAGAGGCAAGGTAGACACCGTGATGTTTCGCGCGATCGAGGTGCCGGACGAGGTACGCGAAGAACGTGGATGCCCGGCGATCGCGAATAGCCACCAGCTCCGCGACCAGCGTGTCGCGGGTGCGACCACTGACGGTGCCAAGGGCGTTAACGAAAATCGCCGACGCTTCGGTGCTGCCGTTGAGGACGAGACCCTGGACGGCTTCGCGTTGGACCAGCGGCTCGTCGTCGGTGAGAAGCGGGATCAGCTCCTTGAGCCCTTCCGACCCGCCGAACTCGCGCAGCAGGAACGCGGCAGTTCGCCTGACTTCCCAGTTCGGCGCGTTCATCAGCTGCTGGACGACGGCGCGGCCCTGGGCGCCGAAGCCCACGAGGACGTCCCGGAGCCGCCGCCGCGAGCGGGCGTCCTGCTCTGCAGAGAGCGCCTCTGCCAGCGGCGCGATCACCGGTGTCCCGATTGACAGGCAAAGCTGTTCAAACTGTTTGAATGCGGCATCGTCCGCGCTGCGCAAGTGAGCAGCGACGCGCGTCATATGCGTGCCGCGACCGAAGCGTTGCAGCACCTGGGGCAGGAACTCGGTCCGTTCCGGGACCGCCTGTCCGTGCCGAATGACTGCTCCGGCCAGCTCCCAGGCCTGCTCGAAGTAGCCGACTCTGACCAGGTCTTCGGCGTGCGCCGCCGTCGTGTCGGCGACGTCGCGCCAGCGATCCGGGTCTTCCTCGATGGCGAGCAGATCGTGCAGCAGTTGATGATCGAGGCCGCGAAGGGCGCCGTCGTTCACACTCGACAGCCAGGCGGCGACCCGCTCGGGCGGATCGTCGGCCGTCTGCTCGACGTCCACGGCCTTGGTCTGCGCCGACCACAACTCGCGGCCGTACTCATCGGAGACGTACTTCGTGTCCGAGTATGAGCTGACCATCGACTCGACTTTGTCGAACAGATCCTCGAAGACCTGGTCCTCGCCGTCCGCTCCGCCGGCGCCCGCGGTCGCCTCTTTCTCGGCGAGCGCCGCGATTCGACGCCGTCGATCGGTGTCGGGAACGAGTGCCTGGAACGCATGCGCGAGTCGAGCGGTGGCACCGCGCTCAGCGACCACAGAGGACGCCACAAAGCTGGCAACATCCTCATCCTCGATGCTGTCGAGCACGGCGCCGACAACCTCGCCGTCCGCCGACTTGTCGCCACGATGCGCCATCAGGCGAAGCATTTCATCGGCGGAGAGGCGAGCCGTGAGCCCGCCCAGCTTGCGAAGAGTTGCTTCGAGCTCCCCATCGGCCATCTTCTGGGCGCGTTCCGCCATCGTTCGCAGCAGGGCGAGAATCGCGGTGGTTTTCGCGTCGGCGCCACGTTCGTCGGCGGCGGCCTGCACGCGTGCCATCATCTCGTCCAGTTGCGCGTCGTCCCCGAGCATCGCCATCAGCGCATCGATGCTCTCGTCGTCGAGCTGCAGGTCCGTTCCGTCCACGGCGGCCGCGATGATCTGGTCGATCGCCACGATGAGGCCGCGCTTCTCGCGCAGCACCTCCACGTAGTCGATCTCCCGGATCTCCACGCTCGGTCCGCCGGCCGTCGCCCACAGATGGGCGATGCCGCCGTCGTTGCGGACTTCATCCGGTGGACGAGAGAGCAGCAGGAGGAGCGTCCGCCAGGATCCCGCGTCGGCGCCGGCGTTCACCGTCATCGCTCCGATGAGGTGCTGATGCAAAAGCTCGGCAAGTTCGCGGACGGACTGATCCGGCTTCGACAAGCCCGCGTTGCTGACCAGCAGCTCACCCGGGCGCACCTGCAGCTGGAGTGGACCATCCGCTGTGAGTCGAACGGTCGCTTCAGCCAGCCGCGCCAATGAGGCGCCGATGGCCGGATGCTGCCCGGGATAGAGCGAGACGGCGCGGGCTGCCGCTTTGCAGCTGCGGGCAAACTCCGCCAGGGAGGCGGCGGTGTCGGCCGGCAGCGTGGCGCGGGGCGGGGTGGGAAGAGGAGTCGTCACAGGAATGCGAGAGGGTCCACGCCAACAGTGTCGGGGTTCACGGCTTCGACGACGCCGCGCTTGCGGGAATCGAACTGCCAGGTGTCCACGATCTCAGGCGCCTCGAGTGCCGCCCCGCCCTTGTCGAGCAGGACCTTCACTCGCGGGCGGAATGGATCGCTCGGATGCTCATGCGTGACGACCGCGACCTCGTCGCTTTCAAGCCGCACGAGAGTGCCGACCGGGAAAAGGCCCATAAGGTTGATGAAGCGCCGCAGCAGTTTCGTGTTGAACGCCGGGCTGTCCTTCTGCGTCATGATCGCGCGAATCCGCTCGCTCGGCAGACCCTCGCGGTAAATGCGGTTGCTCCGCAGTGCATCGTACACGTCCGCGATGCTGACGATCTGCGTGCAGAGGTTCAGATCGCGATGCCCGACCTTTTCCGGGTACCCGGACAGATCCTGCCTCAGATGATGCTCGAAGGCGACCACCGGCGCCAGTGCCGGCATCTCGGGCGTGCGCCTCAGGATGTGCGCGCC
>JACDDJ010000389.1:4429-5130 GCA_013817065.1 Acidobacteriota bacterium | reverse complement strand
GCCCAGATGATCTGACTACGCACGGCAAAGTCGCACGCCAACAGCGAGGCCGCAACGGTGCCAGCGTGCAGCCCGGCGTGCCACACATACGCGACGTCGCCACGGAAGTGGCGAAAGGCCTCCGCCCAATCGACGCGGTCGTCGTTGCGGACCGCGCCGACGGCGGTCCGCTGGCCCGGATAGGCCCGGCTCCGCCACGCCGGGTCATACGCGACCCCGTACGGCGGGTCCGTAATCATCAGCAGCGGGGTGGCGCCACCGAGCAGCCGTGTCACATCATCAGCGTTCGTCGCGTCGCCGCAGAGCAGACGATGGGGCCCCAACTCGAACAGCTCCCCGGTCGCGATGTCAGTCGCGCGCGGCTCGACGGTGTGATCCTCGTCCGTGATTCCGGGGTGAAGGCCCTCACCCAGCAGGCGCTCGAGCTCAGGGCCTGTCCAGAGGTCCTTCAGGTCGACGCCCGCGGCGAGATGCTGCTTGAGGATGTCCGGATCCCAGTCAAGATCGACTTCCGCGACGCGGTTGTCGGCCAACGCCAACGTGCGGGCCCGCTCGTCTGACAAGAGGTTCAGATCCGTCCGATGGACGACGACGAGTTCGTCGCCCGCGGTTTCCACTACACGGATCGGCAGCCCGAGGGTCGCGGCGGCTTGAACCGTCTTGTTCCCCGCGATGATCCGACCGTCTTTATCCACCAGCAC
>JACDDJ010000389.1:0-4419 GCA_013817065.1 Acidobacteriota bacterium | reverse complement strand
CCGCAGCAGCGCGCGCCCGCGAGCAGTACCGCGATTCGCATTCTGAGGATCTGCGGTCAGGGCGTGAATGTCCGTGATCGCCCGCTGTTCTTTACGCTTCGACATCCTGTACCTCCAGGCCGTGCACTCTCGTCACTGGCCGCGCTGCGCGACTCTCGAGGTGGCACGGGGCGCGCCGACAGGCGGTGCGCGTCGAGATTGACCTTCACTGAGGGTAAGGGCGCAGCCCCGCAGGGGGAGCGTCGGATTTCGGGGACTGGCGGTTTCCGTCAGCGACGGGACGTGGATCGAGGGGAACGAGGTAAGGACAGCTTCAGTAGGTCTGCGGCCGCGTGCACCGCATCGGACACGCCACTGCGTGCCCGATGTACGTCGCGGGCAATGTGTGTGATCGTTTCACCGCCAACGGCCATTCGCGCCACCCAGTCCAGGTGAGCCTCGTCTTTCAAGAGACTCCGTGGATAGCCGGCACGTTCGAGCTCCGTTATGCGAGCGTCCCAGAGCTCGCGCCACCGCGCCAGTGCCGTCGGCCAGTTCTCGTGGAGCGGCTCCGGCGTGGTGGGCTCCACCGTGGATGGAAGGAGCCGCATGGTACCGGACGGAAACGCCCACTGCCCACTCGGATCGGCGGCGATGTGCCAGCGGTAGAGGGTAAACGCCGCGGCATTCAGTACGAAGGGTGTTGAAATGTGGTGGCGCGCCGCCCACGTTTGGAGTTCCGCGACGAGCCGGTCCCGAGACGCGGCACCCTTCCACGGCGGCATTTCGATGATGCCTCCGTCCGGCGGCAAGTGAAGCACCATCTCACCAAACGTGTCTGAATCCACGGGTATGCGACTCAGCTCCTCCAGCACAACGGGGTACCGCTGCGTGACGGCCGTCAAGAACTTGCACGTCGCGGTGTGCCGCGTGAAGAGGAGGTTGGGCTGGTCGAACTCTCCATACCCAAGGCGACGCGCATTGCCCGCTGGCATGTGTCAATTTTCTTTCGGACTCATCCGCTTTTCAAGAAGTCGCTTCACAACTAACTTTGCCGCAGAGGTCTGTTCCACGACCGTTCAAGTCACAGGTGTAGGGCGTCCAATGGGTCGCATGAAGTATCGGGTCGTCTGCGTTTCAGACGGAGAAGAAACTCAAGATCGATGCGAACGAGCATCGGCTCACCGTCGCGCACCGCGACATCGTGCTGAGCGCCGCGCCGTCGAAACAGAATATTACTGATAGCGAATGGCTCGTGATGAACGGTCGAGCTTCGGCAACGAAGTTGAAGCGCGGCAACTCGGAAGAAGACTGAAGACTGCGCTGGAAGTGTCTGCAATCGCTGTGCGCTTGGGCGTCGATGCTAGTCGCGATCTCGCAACGTCGAGCCTTGCACCTTCTAGACCCGTGCGGATCTCGGCCCGAACATCCATGGCATCGATGTGTTCCAGGACGAGCCGAACACGTGCATCTTCAGCCTCAGCGGAACCGCAGGGTGCATGCCAGTCCGCACGTTCCTTACGGCAAAGTCGCACGCCAGCAGGGAGGGCCATGGTGTGCCCGCGCAGCCTCGCATGCCACACATACGCGACGTCCCCAGAGAAGTGATGCAGGCGTCGGACCAATCGACGCGATGATCGTTGCACACGGCACCCATGGCGGGCCGCTGGCCCGGACACGCCTCGGCCGCCATGCGGGGTCGTAGGCCGCCCCATACGGTCGGTGATCATCAGCACGGGCGCGGCGTCGGTCAGGAGCCGTGGCACGTCGCCGCCTCCCCGCAGAGCGAACGGCCCGCCCGGCCTCGAACAACTCGCCACGCACAATGTGCATGCGCGCGGCTGAACGGTGTGATCGAGACTATTCGTGTGTGTAGCGCGAAGGGCGAAGGCTGGACCCGATCCTCCCGATCCGAGCGGCTCAGTGAAAGTGGTCCGCCTTGGTTCGATTCGACCATCTATGGCTGGTTTGACCGCTCTCAACGATCGGCATGACAGTTTCATAAACGATGTGTATCTGTCCCTGTCTTCCTCCAGTCCTGGCCGCCTAAGATTCACGCTCTGTGTTGTCGCGCAGCGTCCCTCGGGCTTGTGTCTGCCGTCTGAAGAAACGAGCTCTGCAGATTCGGTAAGCGCTTCAGGAGGACTCATGAAATCGGTAGCCGTCGCAGTGTTCTGTCTCCTCGTGGTGGCACCACGGCCCGCCACGGCTCAAGGGGGCGCGCCGCAGCATCCCGCGGAAATTGCGCCACTGGCGAAGGAGTTCCGGCAGTGGCGGAGCCAGATGGCTGAGGACGTTGCAAACCTCGGCGCCCGCGCCGCTGCGGAACAAAAAGGTGCCGCCGAGTTCAAGCGGCGGCTTGAGGCGCTAAAGATTGATGGGTGGTCGCCGCACGCGAAGGTGGACTACCTCGTTCTTCGGTCCGAGCTGGATGCCCTTGACTTCGATCTCCGAGTTATTCGCGAAGTGTCGCGGAACCCGGACTTCTATGTGAGCGAGGCAGCACGCGCCGTCACCCGCCACATCGGCGGCCGCTATCAAACGGGCCCAGGGGTGGTGGCTCCCTACGACGCGGCGCGGGCGACGGAAATCCTCGACGCTCTGAAGCAGACACCGGCCATCGTCGCACAGGCGCCGAAGCTCCTGACGGAAGGCGTGGGGGAGATGGCTGACGTCGCAATCGAGCGGCTGGATGACGTGCAGGAAAACTACCGGGCCCTCGCCAAGGTGCTGGCGGCGCATTTCCCTGAGCCGCAGCGGGCGCAAGTCGCCGCAGCCGCCGAGCAGGCGGGCGCCGCCATGCAGAAGTACCGCGAGTGGCTGCGGGCGAACCGCCCGCGCATGACGGCGCCGTATGCGATCGGCCGGCCCGCCTTCGAGTGGTATGTCCGGAACGTCATGTTCATGCCATACAACAGCGAGCAACTGCTCACCCAAGCCGACATGGAGCGGCTACGTGGCTGGGCGTTTTTGGCACTGGAGCGCCAAAAAAACCGTCATCTTCCCCCACTGAAGCCGGCGGCAAATAACGCAGAGTACTCCGAGTGGAAGGATGCGACGGACGTGCTGAGCCGCCTCTGGGCCGAGGAACACGAACTGTTCACGCGGCCGACATATGTCGGTCCGATGCGCAATCGAGACGGCGGCGTGTGGATCGAGCCCTTTGGAATGATGTCGTTTCCGACGGAGCCCATCCCCGTGGGGCAGAAGGTGGAGTTCATGGTTGAACCTGACCACTGGTTCTCCAAGATATATTGGGAGATCGGCCATCGCTTGGATCCCGGTACGAACCATCCGCACTCCGACTATCCGGGCCATACGTTCGAAGGCGCAGTGAGCCAGCGGACCACCTGCGAGATTCGTCGCGGCCACCGCACTCGCGGGGATGCGTGGACCTACTACATGGAGGACGTCCAGCTGCAGCTGGACTACCCGTTCGTCCGCGGCCCGCGGGTAAGGGAGTGGATGTACAGCCTGCTCATCATGCGCGCCGAGCGCGTGCACGTCGCCGTCAAATTCGCGGCCGGAGAGATGACGCCCAAGCAGGTGGCGGATCATTTCATGCGGAGCGTGCCGGGCATGGAGCCCCATGTCGCGACGAAGCACGAGGTGTGGCGGAAGTATGTGGACCCGGCGCAGGTCATGACCTACCAGGTTGCCCGCACCCAAGTCTATCGGCTGCTCGCAGACCGGCAGATGCAGCTCGGCGAGAAGTTTGACCTCACAGCGTTTCACGACGCGCTTCTCGCGACCGGCCAAATCCCGGTGTCGCTCGCCAGGTACGAGATGACCGGTGAAGACGACGAGTTCCGCGAATTCCTGAAGCGCACACCGATGCCAGTGTCGGGCTCAGGGTCCCAGCAGTGACGGATGCCGTGGCAAGATCTCGATAATGTGGACAGCAGGAGGAACCGCATGAGACTTCGAATTAACCCCCAGCTTGTTGTTGCCGCGTGCCTCGCCACGCTGCTGCTGGCAGGCACCGCCCCGCGTGCGTCGGCGCAGACGGTCACGGGTACGATCTTCGGGAAAGTGGTCGATGCCGACGGCCTCCCGATGCCAGGCGCGACTGTGAACATCAGCAGTAAGCAGCTCATCGGCGGCACGCAATCTCGGGTGACCGGCAACGATGGTGAGTACCGCTTCCCCGCACTCCCCCCAGGCTCCTACTCGATCCAGGTGAGCATGCCGGGCTTCGCCGCGTATTCGCGCGAGGGTATCGTGCTCGGTGCCGGCGCCTCCCTCGGTGTGGACCCGCGCCTCGAACTCGCCTCGGTAAAGGAGACGGTGACGGTTTCGGGCGGGTCGCCGATGGTGGATGTCAAGAACTCACAGGTGCGGGAGACCGCAACGCAGGATTTTTTGGAGAACGTGCCCACCGGACGGACGTTCGTTGACGTTTTCAACATGATGCCGGGAGTGGTTTCGGGAGGCTACAAC
>JACDDJ010000388.1 GCA_013817065.1 Acidobacteriota bacterium | reverse complement strand
CGATCGCTGTCCCGATCGGGTGTTCGGAGGAGGCTTCGGCCGCCGCCGCCAGCGCCAGCAGCTCGTTATGGTCGCCGACCGCTTCCACCTCCCTCACCCTGAACTTGCCTTCGGTCAGCGTGCCCGTCTTGTCAAACACGATGCGGGTGACGGACTGGAACGCCTGGAAGGCTTCTCCCGTACGGAAGATGATGCCGTGCTCGGCGGCCTCGCCGGAGCCGCGAACGAGGGCCAGCGGTGCAGCCAGGCCCATCGCACACGGGTAGGCCATAATCAACACGCTGAGCGTCGCGAACACGGCACGGTTCAGATCCGGTCCATCGCCCTGCGCCGCCGGAACGACGATCCAGAACACCGCTGCCAGCACCGCCAGCGCCAGCACCGAAGGCATGTACACCTTCAGGACGCGCTCGACCAAATCGAGGACCCCAGGCTTGAGCGCCCGCGCGTCCTCGATGCTGCGAACGACCTTTTGGAGGAAGCTGTCCTCGCCGGTGTGCGTGACCTCGATCAGCAGTGTCCCCGAACCGTTGATGGACGCGCCGATCACCTCATCGCCTTCGACCTTCTCCACCGGCATCGACTCGCCGGTCACCAAGGACTCGTCCACGGCCGACCGGCCGGACACCACCCGCGCATCAAGAGAAATCCGCTCGCCGGGCCGAACCCGAACGCGGTCGCCTATACTGACCTCCGCCAGCGGCACCTCGCGGTCATGGCCGTCGCGCACAACGCGGACGGTTGCGGGCTGCAGTTCCAGCAGCTTTCTGACCGACTGCGAACTACCCGTGCGTACCAGCAGCGCGAACCAGCGCGAAAACGCGTAGTAGGCGACCACGAGGACCGTCACGGCAAAGAACCCACCGATCGGGTAGCGTTCAGGTCTGGTGATCAGGCCAATCACGCCGCCGATTAGCCCGCCGAGGGCAGACGCTTGTACCACGAACGGCTGGCCGACGAACCCGCGGTGCCGCGATTGCACCGCCATTACCAGGAGTTTCGGGGCCACCGCGAACACGGAGATGGCCAAGGCCCCAAGCGCCCACCCGACCCAGTCGCCGACCTGGCCCCACATCTCGAGCAGCATCAACGGCACGGTCACCGCGCTCAGGGCGGTGAGGGCCAGCATTCGCCGGCCTTCGCGTGTGAGCTCAGTGTCCGCCTGCGTGGCTTCTGCCGTGTGCGGCTCCCGAGCGCCGTGTTCTCGTCGTAATAGGTCGTCCGTCATTGCTCGTCGCTCGTTGTCAGGGCTCAATGAAGTGTAGGAATTAGTTCACGCCATAGCGATAGGCTTCGCGGTTGAACTGGTTGAACACGGGCCGGATCGTTGAACCGGAATCGTTGATACCGGAACTTGGGTTCTAGCCATGCGTCATTCAGACCAGCCTGGCGCCGTTTTGAGGAAAGGCGGTACACGCAGCTACTCGTGGAGCAGCCTCGCGAAGGGTCGAAATACCGGTTTGATACCGCGATCTCGCGCTTTCTCTGCACCGGCCGGCCGTCCGCGGCTCTCCGAGGAAGAGCAACTCTCGGCCACTGACGGCCGGCCGGTTCAGCGGTACGCGCCCGATACCCTCGTAACGCGTTTGACCTACGCCGCCATTTGCTGACAGAGCTTCGCGGCGCGGCGGCACGCCTCTGCGCACTGACGCATGATGTTGTCTGCGTCACCTTTCTCACACTCCGCCGCGCATGCCTCGCACGCCTTAGCGCAGACGCCACAAAGAGCGGCAGCGTACCCGGAGCCACGGCTCATGAGCGTCACGCACACTGCGCACATGTCTGCGCAGTCGAGGCAGAGTTTGATGCAGCGCGCCATCTCTTTGGAGCCTTGATCAATGCACTGGGCCGCGCATTGCTGACAGAGTTTCATGCAGTCCAGACAGGCGCGAATACATTCATCCATCGCCTGCTGTGAGCCAGTCGCCGTCCGTGTCGTTTCAGTTGCCATGGTAATCTCCTCCTTCATGTTGATGGGTCTCGCGTTCGTGCGTGCGCGACGAGCAGCACGCCGATCACACGATAGACCCGCCACTGGACTAGAAGGTCAAGCCGTTTTTCGCCGGTTCGTCGTACGGCAGAGGTGCGGCTATGACGAGTGGCGCTATGCTGCGTGTGTATGGGGAGACCCGGGGAGACCGCGTATGGCCAGCCGAGACGTTCGCACGGCCCGTGTTGTATTCGAAGACCATCTGCGCATCACTAAGGAAGGCTCGGTCGAAGAGGATCTCGCGCGCAATTATGCGGCGAACCTGGTGGTGCTCACGGGAAGAGGTCTGTTCCACGGGCACGATGGCCTTCGGCAGCTCGCAGACGTACTACGCCGCGAGCTGCCCAACTGCACCTTCACCTACCGTACACAGCTCGTTGAAGGCGACGTCGCGTTCCTGGAGTGGACGGCACGCGCTGACGGCGCACGCGTTGATGATGGGGCAGATAGCTACGTGATTCGCGACGGCCGGATTATGGCGCAGACGATTCATTACACCGTTACGCCAGAACCACCGAAGGCTGGACGCTAACGGGCACGCGCCAGCCGATGGCTCAAGACCTCGGTCGCGAGTCGAAGAGATTCGGGCTCGTGGTGTGATTCGTGCCCCTCAAAGAGGCCGCACACGCCCTTACAGAACATTGTGGGTCTCAGACGGAGGCCTGCCAAGTTGGACGCCACCTTTGACGGCGGTCCGCAACGTGTGACATTGCCGGATGGAACTCGCTCTGCGCCAGCCGTCGGGCGACTGCAGCGCAACCCTATATCAGCCCACGCACGGCAAGCGCGGTCGCCATCATGAGGCATAATGAGGCATCTTGATCAGCTCCACGCTCGGGGGTGCCGTGCATTTCACGGTTCCGAGGCTGTTTCCTTCCGGCGCTCCTCTGCGGTTCTCGGTGGAGTGCGACGCCCGACATAACGGCGCCACATCACGATAGCCAAAAGTACGGTGATAACTCCGGAGGCCAGCAGGAGGCAGGGCAGGTGCCCTGGCGTGCGGTGGCCCAGATACGTGTATATGAACGTGGCCGGAGCCATCCCGACAATGGTGGCGCCGAGAAATGGCACGATGCGTATCCGCGTCAGGCCCGCCGCGTAGGAGATTACATCGAACGACACGATCGGGGTGAGTCGCGCGATCAGCACCGCCCACGCTCCCCATCTGGCAAAGAAGCGGTCCGCCCGCGCGAGCGCCACTTCGCCGACCATCCCCTCGGCTACCGGCCGGCCAAGGCCACGCCCGATCCCAAACGACACCGCGGCTGCCAAGGTCGCGCTGCCCATCGTGAGTAATCCGCCCCACCAGAGGCCGAAGGCCAATCCGTTCACGAAGGCGAGTACGAATGCGGGCAGCGGTGCGGCAAGGGCCTGAAACAACATCAGCACCGTGGATACGATCGGCGCCCACGCGCCAAACGAGAGAATGTAGTCGCGCAGTGCGTCCGTGTTTCCCGTCGCAAGAATCTCGGCGGCGTGGCTCACTTGATCCCGAGCACCGGCCGAGACGAGCGCGACCAGGCCAAACACGCCGAATATCGCAAACGGTAGAGCGAAGCGCAGTCGCTTCACGCGACCAGCATCAACGCGCACCCAATCCTCGCAACCGACACGTTGTGGTCGTTTCTTCAACGCTGTGCTGCACGTGGTCTCCGGGGCCGATCATCACGTTCATCAGCCGTGTCGCAGGGCCGCCACCAAGTAGAAGATGACTGGCGGCAGAACGATCATCTGCAGCACTGGCGTCAGGCCAACGCGAACGCCGGGTATCAAAGGCATCCTCGCGCTGTATCGCCACCGACCGCGGCTTAACGCGCGCCATTCAACGATGATCGCGGCAGAGGCACCTAACGTTAGCATCACCGCGTACTCGGCAGGACCGGGGTTCTCGAACCAGTCCTGGCGCCCAAACGCCAGCCACCCTGCGGCGTAAATCAGCACGACGAGCACGCCGTCACCCACGGTACAGACGACGCACAAAGTGCCTGGCGCGCGGAAATGCCCGCGAACAGGCCAAGAGCGGCTTGCACTAGCCCCCACGGCAGGTTCACCAGAACGGCGGCGACGAAAACCCACGCGATCGTTGAATCCATTGATCAGCGTTGATGCGGCGAATGCACCGCTTCTTTCACTATTCGTCACCACCACACGACACGGGTTCTCACGTCCGACTGGTTGCGGTGTGCTTCTCATATGTCGCCGCATCGAGCAGCGCGTCAACGTCGCCGAGAGCGCCGGGCCTTACCCGAATCATCCAACCCTGCCCGTACGCGTCCGTGTTGACCAGCGTCGGTTGTGACGCAAGAGCATCGTTGCGCTCGACGACCGTTCCCGAGACAGGCGCGTATAGGTCGTTGACAGCTTTGGTCGACTCGATTTCGCCGAATGGCTGGTTTTGCTCCACGGTTGTCCCGACTTCCGGCAGGCCGACGTAGACCACATCGTGCAACTGCTCCTGAGCGTAGTCCGTGATCCCGATAGTGATCTGGTCGCCTTCGACGCGCGCCCAGGTGTGCTCTCGGTGGTACCGCAGATCCTGCGGAGTCATTGGGGTCCTTTCGCAATGCCGACAGCTACACCGGGAATATCCGCGCGAAGAAGTCGGCGAAGACAGCGAGGGTGATGAACCATAACCCGACCGCGAGCAGGACCCAGCCTGCCCAGCGCTTCACGGTCGGGGCCTGCGCCTTGATCCGCTCGAGCGTCCGTTGCTCGGCGCTTGCGACCATGAATGCAGCCGCGAAGACCAGGCTCACCATCACCACGGCAGCGACGACGAATGCGGCAAACGCCGCACCGAACCCGCCGACTGTCAGCGCATATCCGGCCAGACCGGCCAGGATGGGTCCCGTTCAGCCGAAGCCAGCGAGCACGTACGCAAAGCCAAACACCGCGAACCCGGCCACGGGTCGCTCACGGCGCAGACGCGCCTGCCAGCGTGTCAGCGGGAGCGCCAGGTCGCTGACCACATGCAGCGAAAGTGGCAGGATGCCCGTTTGCATAAGTCCGAGTAGGACAAGCAAGCCACCGACGATGCTGCGAATCGTGACGCCGGCCGGACTGGTGAACGTCACGCCCGCGAATAGCGCCTGCCCGCCAAGGGCAATGACGACGCCAGCCAGAAGCAAGAACGTCCCCGAGCCTGCGGC
>JACDDJ010000387.1 GCA_013817065.1 Acidobacteriota bacterium | reverse complement strand
GGCCGAGCTGCGCCAGCGTCCGTCCGATCATGACGCGCGCGGCCACCTTCGCCAGCGGCACCCCGGTCGCCTTCGAGAGATACGGCACCGTGCGCGACGCGCGCGGGTTCACCTCGAGGACGTAGACGATGTCGTCCTTGATGGCGAACTGGGCGTTCATCAGCCCGATGACCTTCAGCTCGCGGGCAATCCGGCGCGTGTAGTCACGGATCAACTCGACGTGCTGCTCGATGACCTTGAACGGTGGAATGACACACGAGCTGTCGCCCGAATGGATGCCCGCCTCCTCGATGTGCTCCATGATCCCGCCGATGATCACGGCCCCGGTCGCATCGGCCACCGCGTCGACGTCGAGTTCGACCGCATCCTCGAGGAACTTGTCGAGCAGGATCGGATGCCCGGGCGAGGCCGCGACCGCCGTCGCCATATAGCGGTCGAGCGCTGCCATGTCGTAGACGATCGCCATCGCGCGGCCACCGAGCACATAAGACGGACGCACGACGAGCGGGAAGCTGATCTTCGCAGCCACCTCGCGCGCTTCCTCGATGGTCGTCGCAATGCCGCTCGGCGCCTGCGGAATGCCGAGATCCCACAGCAGCTTGGCGAAGCGCTCGCGATCCTCGGCCAGGTCGATTGAGTCAGGCGAAGTTCCGATGATGCGGAAGCCGGCCTCCTGCAGCGCCAGCGACAGCTTCAGCGGCGTCTGGCCGCCGTATTGAACCACGCAGGAGACGTCCCCGCCGCCTTCCTGCTCGCGGGTCAGGATGGCGGTGACGTCCTCAAACGTCAGCGGCTCGAAATACAGACGGTCCACGGTGTCGTAGTCGGTCGACACCGTCTCGGGGTTGCAATTGACCATCACCGTCTCGAAGCCTTCTTCCCTGAGGGCAAAGGCGGCGTGACAGCAGCAATAGTCGAACTCGATCCCCTGGCCGATGCGGTTGGGGCCGCTGCCGAGGATCACGACCTTCTGGCGCGGGGTCGGATCGGCTTCGCACTCCTTCTCGTAGGTGCCGTACATGTAGGGCGTAAAGGACTCGAACTCCGCGGCGCAGGTATCGATCCGCTTGTAAGCCGGTCTGAGACCGAGCTCCTGGCGCTTGTTCCGAACTGCGCCTTCGTCCACGCCGAGAACCGTCGCAATCTCGCGATCCGCAATGCCGGCGCGCTTCAACGCGCGCATCAAGTCGGCCGACATGCCGCGCAGCCCGACGAGGGCAGCCGAGCGCTGCAGTTCGACGATCTGCGAGAACTGCACGAGGAACCAGCGGTCGATCTTCGTCGCCTGGTAAATGTCTTCGACGGTCCAGCCGCGATCGAGCGCCTTGAACACGAACCACATCCGTCGATCGGTCGGCACACTCATACCGCGCTGCAGGGCGCCGTGCTCTTCCTCTTCCGACAGGCCCTCGGGTCCGCCCGGTGAGGGCTGGCCGAACAACAGCCCCGAGTTGCCGAGCTCGAGCGACCGAAACGCCTTCATGAAGGCTTCCTTGAAGGTCCGGCCGATCGCCATCACCTCGCCGACCGACTTCATCTGCGTCGTCAGCGTGCGGTCGGCGCGCGGGAACTTCTCGAAGGCCCAGCGCGGGACCTTGACGACAACGTAGTCGATGGTCGGCTCGAAGGAGGCGGGCGTCAGCCGCGTAATGTCGTTCGGGATTTCATCGAGGTGATATCCCAGTGCGAGTTTGGCGGCGATCTTCGCGATCGGAAAGCCCGTCGCCTTGGATGCCAGCGCCGACGAACGCGACACACGCGGATTCATCTCGATGACGATGATCCGGCCGTCGTCTGGATTGATGGCGAACTGGATGTTCGAGCCACCCGTCTCGACGCCGACGCGGCGGATGATGCGGCGACCGAGGTCACGCATGCGCTGGTATTCACGATCGGTGAGCGTGAGCGCCGGTGCGACGGTGATGCTGTCCCCGGTGTGGACGCCCATCGGGTCGACGTTCTCGATCGAGCAGATGACCACGAAGTTGTCGGCGCGATCGCGCATCACTTCGAGCTCGAACTCTTTCCAGCCGATGATCGATTCCTCGAGCAGGATCTCGTGGACCGGGCTCATGTCGATGCCACGGCCGACCAGCTCGCGGAACTCTTCGATGTTGTAGGCGATGCCGCCACCGACGCCGCCCATCGTGAAGGACGGACGGATGATGGCCGGGAAGCCGATATCTTCAACCGCCGTCAGCGCATCGTCCAGTGAGCGGCAGTAGATGCTGTGCGGCACGTCGGCGCCGATCTCGCGCATCGCGTCGCGGAACAGCAGCCGGTCCTCGGCGAGCTTGATGGCGTCCACTGACGCGCCGATCAACTCGACGCCGTACTTCGCGAGCGTGCCCTGTTCTTCGAGCGCAATCGCCAGGTTGAGCGCGGTCTGTCCACCTACCGTAGGCAGGATCGCGTCCGGCTTCTCGCGTTCGATGATCTGCGCGAGGATCTCCGGCGTCAGCGGCTCCACGTAGGTGCGGTCCGCGATCTCGGGATCCGTCATGATCGTGGCCGGGTTGCTGTTGACGAGAATGACGAACAGACCCTCGTCGCGCAGCGCCTTGCACGCCTGGGTGCCGGAGTAGTCGAACTCGCAGGCCTGCCCGATGACGATCGGGCCGGAGCCAATCACCAGGACGCGTTTAATGTCAGTGCGTTTCGGCATTACGCGCGTTTTTCCATGGCGTCGAGAAACTGTCGGAACAGGTAGTCGGCGTCGTGTGGCCCGGGCGCCGCTTCGGGATGGTATTGCACGCAGAACACCGGCTTGGTTTCGTGGCGAAGGCCCTCGACGGTCCCGTCGTAGAGATTCAAGTGGGTGACCTTGACGCCCTCCGGCAGCGACGTGGCGTCGACGGCAAAGCCGTGATTCTGCGACGTGATCTCGACCTTACCGGTCGCGAGATCCTTGACGGGGTGGTTGCCGCCGCGATGACCGAACTTGAGCTTGTAGGTTTCGCCGCCCATGGCGAGCGACAGGATCTGGTGTCCGAGGCAGATCCCGAAGACCGGAACGTCCGCCTTCATCAACTCCTGTGCGTTGTTGATGGCGTAGTCCAGCACCGCGGGATCCCCGGGGCCGTTGCTCAGGAACACGCCGTCCGGGTTCGATGCCAGCAGCTCGGACGCCGGCGTCGTCGCCGGATAGACGCGGACATCGCACCCGTGCGCCGCGAAGCGGCGGAGGATGTTGTATTTCATCCCGAAGTCGTAGGCCGCGATGCGCAATGGACGCCCGGCCAGGCGTTCCGGGACCGGCGCAAATTCGTCGGACGGCGACGGCACGTAGTCGAACGGCTCCGCGCAAGTGACGCCGCGCACCAGGTCCGAGCCTTCCATCGACGGTACCGCGCGGGCCTTCTCGACCAGCTCGCGTGGATCTACATCTCCGGTCGCAATCGCGCCGCGCATGACGCCGGCGGACCGCAGCACTCGCGTGAGCGCGCGCGTGTCGATGTCAGAGATCGCGACGACGTTGTTGCGCGTCAGGTACTCGCGCAACGTCATGTCCGACCGCCAGTTGCTCGCAATCGGCGACTCTGCGCGAACGATGAAGCCGGCGACCTGCGTGCCGCGCGACTCGCCATCCTCATCGGCGATGCCGTAGTTGCCGACTTCCGGCACCGTCATCGTAACGATCTGTCCGACGTAGGACGGGTCCGTAATGATCTCCTGGTAACCGGTCATGCTGGTGTTGAAGACGACCTCTCCGGAGGTTCCGCCGGGCGCACCGGCGGCCTCCCCTTCGTACCAGTTCCCGTTTTCAAGAGCGAGCGTAGCTTTCATCGGATGCGTTCGAGGGAGCCTGTGACGCGTGACTCCTCGCCGGAGACGACGCGCGTGGAAGAGGTCCAGTCGCTGTGATCGTCGAGCTGGAGCCGGATGATGTGAGAGCCGATTCGCACGTCGGGGATACGCATCGGCGTGGTGCCGATGTCCTTCCCATCGAGGAGCACGCGCGCGCCGCGCGGCCGCGAGTCGACGTAGATGGAGCCTGTGAAGGACACCGGCTTGGTCTTCTCCGTCCGCGGCGCAGCCCGCGCCGGAGCCGGCCGGGTCGGGGCGGCCGCGGCCGAGCGCTGGAGTTTGAAAGACAGTGTACGCGACGAGGTCGCGGACGACAACGTCACGCGCTCGGTCTGAGTGGCGTAGCCCGGCTGAACGACACGCACGTCGACAGATCCGAACGGCAGATCATCGAGTGTCAAGGGTGTGCGGCCACGCCAGCGGCCGTTCACGGTCACACCAGCCCCGCGCGGACTCGAGCTCACCACGACACGTCCTGTCCTGGCAGCGGGCGCTTCCTTCGCGGCAGCCGGCGGCGGCTCAGGGGTGTCGCTGCCCGGCTTCTCGTCGACGACCGATGGCGTGGTCGGCGAGGCAGGCGGCTGATCCTGCTTCGTCGGCCCGACCGTCCCTTCGCTGTACGGCTTGGCGGGTTCGCTCGGCAGCGCAGCCGGGAGCGTGGACGCTGCCTGGTCGCTGACGGACGCAGGGTCGCCTGCGCCGCGGATGAAGAGCGCGTAAACACCCGCCGCTCCAAGCAGCAGGCCGAACACCAGCGCAATCGCGATCGGCACCACCGACCTTCGCGGCTGTTCGTGACCGACGTCGTCGTTGATGGATGGAGCCGCATACGCGCGATCCATCGATGACGCCAGGGCCGGCGCGACATACCGGTCGCCCTCAACCTTGTCCGCCTCGTCGCTCTCCTCAATGTCGGCGAACGCCTCAACATCGTGAGCCGGTGGCTCGAGATCAGCCGCCGCGGCGCCGAACTCGTCGGCGAAGCGCCCGGTCTCGTTCGCGTCGGTGGGATCGAGTCCAGGCTCTTCCAGCCGTTCGTCATCGAAGAGTGAGCGCTCGCCTGGGATCTCGACGTCGGCAGTTCGATAGTGAAGTGCCGGCACGGGCGCGTCATCCGCGTCGACATCGGCGAGCACTTCCTCGGCGAGGTCCCCGGATGCGAAGTCATCGTCCACGACCGTCGATGACACCGGAACAGGAGGCGGCGTGCTGGTGATGAAAGGCGGAGCCACAGCCGCGGCACCGACCGCGCCACGCTCGTAGGTGCTCATCGGCGCTTCACCCCGCGAGGCGGCGTCGAGCGCGGAGGCGAAGCCAAGCGCGGTCTGATATCGGCG
>JACDDJ010000024.1:5266-16078 GCA_013817065.1 Acidobacteriota bacterium | reverse complement strand
GCACGGGCAGCGGGGCGGATTTCTCGCTGGTCTGGGTCGATCGCACCGGCGCGTCCCGGCCCATCAACACGCTCCTCCGCGGCTACGAAGACCTGCATCTCTCGCCCGACGGCCGGCGCATCGCCCTGACGATAGAGGAGCCGGGGGCCGACTCCCCCGCGCACGTCTGGCTTGCCGATACGGAGCGCGGCACGCTGACGCGCCTGACGTTCGACGGCTTCAGCCGCGATCCCGTGTGGGCGCCCGACGGGAAGTCGCTCGTGTTCGGATCCAAACGCGGGAACGACACCTTTGGCTTGTACCGCCAGAGCATCGACGGGCGGTCCGCCGCGGAGCTTCTCTGGGCCAGCCCGACCCCCATCTGGCCCGACCCGCAATCCTGGACGCCCGACGGCCGCACCGTCGTGTTCACCACGAAGGGCACCACGACCGACGACGACGTCTGGACCCTCTCGCTCGACGGCGGGGTCGCACGGCCGTGGCTGGAGGAACCGGGCAGCCAGAGTGCCGGCCGCCTGTCGCCCGACGGCCGCTGGATGGCCTACAACTCCAACGAGTACGGGCGCGACGAGGTGTACGTGCGGCCCTACCCCGGCCCCGGCGCGAAGCGCCTTGTCTCGGAAGGGGGCGGGGTCAACCCGATCTGGTCGCGCGACGGGCGCGAGCTCTTCTACCGCCGTGTGGGCGAGTTCTTCGTGGTGAGTGTCGATACCGAGGCGGGGTTCACGGCGGGCAAGCCCGCGCGCATGTTCTCGGGGCGCTACCGCTGGACCGGGCGCGACTTCGACGTCTCGCCGGACGGGAGCCGCTTCGTCATGATGCGCAACGACGACCCGAGAACATCCGGCACGATCAACGTGCTGCTCAACTGGCGGTCGGTGCTGGCGGCGCGGCTGGCGGGCAAGTCGCAGTAACCCAAAGGCCGCGTCGATCTGGCGCCGTTCATCCGCCGGCTGTCTGGCTTCACCCTATCAGCCTTACGCGCGTCCATCTTCGCCACCGGTGCTTACCCCTTCGCCTTGGAAGGCGGCTCTCAATCGCACAATTTTTTGAGTGTGATCATACTTTATGGCATACTTTGGATATGCCAACTGCAGAACGTGTCACCGTAACCCTACGAGCAGATCTACTTGCTGAGATCGACAGGGTTGAGCGTAATCGAAGCCGGTTCATTGCAGAGGCGGTCGAGCACGAGCTCCAGCGGCGCCGCCGAGCGGCGTTGTTCGAGTCGGTAGTGAATCCGCACCCGGAGACTACCGAATTGGCTGGTGTTGGACTGGGCGATTGGGTCAAGGACCTGCCAGAGGAAAGCGACCTGGTCGACGTCTCGACGGGCACGTCCGTCCGTTGGATCGAAGGCCGCGGTTGGGTTAAGGAGTCGGCGTGACGGTGGATCGAGGCTCGGTAGTGTTGGTCGAACTCGATCCGACCGTGGGTCATGAGCAGCGTGGTGTTCGGCCGTGCATCGTCGTCAGCGACCCCACCGTGAACGCTGCGCAACGGTTTCCGCTGATCGCTGTTGTGCCGGTCACGGGAACTGTCGGTACTGGCGCTCTCTATCCTGTGCTGGTACCAGGCACTAGCGGCCTGATCAAAGAATCATCTGCCCTGATCGACCATCTCCGAGCAGTCGACAAGCGGCGCATCCGTCGGATCTTCGGAACCGTGTATGCGACTGAACTCGCCGCGATCGATCAGGGTCTCGAACTGTTCCTGGGGCTCGGCGCGACGCAGTAGAGGGGCCTGCGGAGCAGGTGCATGCCCTCTAAGCGTGCATGTTCAGTTCCGAAACCGAGGGCAGGGCCCTGTGAGGGATTTCGAAGCTCCAAGCAAGCCGAAGGACGTTCAGGTCGAGCTCGTGTGAAGACACGTCGAGCCGTTGCGCACATCACGGGTACACTCGCGGGGCAGCTACGCTGCCGCGCCAAGGGCGCGCTCCCCACGAGTGTACCCGTGATGTCAAGTTATGGGCTTCCATTTGAAGCGAATTTGTGTCATTTTTTGCTTCACAACTCCATGGCAAAACGCTCGCAATCGTCTGAAAAGGCGATACTTGACCGTATCAGAGGACACGGGAGGGGTTGGGTCTTCACGCCGCGCCACTTCCTGGACCTCGCCAGCCGTCCGGCCATTACGTCGGCGCTCCGGCGCCAGACCGAGGCTGGCACGATTCGCCAACTCGGCCGAGGCCTGTACGACTACCCGAAGCTGCACCCGACCCTTGGAAAACTCTCTCCCACGCCAGAAGCGCTCGCGAAGGCGCTGGCCGGGCGTGATCGCGTCCGGCTGCAGCCGTCCGGTGCCTATGCGGCGAATCTGCTCGGCCTCTCGGAGCAGGTGCCCGCGAAGGTCGTCTTCCTCACCGACGGTCCAAGCCGTGTCGTCCGGGTCGGCCCGATGACGCTGCAGCTCCGACGCACGACACCGCGCAACATGGCCGCCGCTGGGCGATTGTCCGGGCTCGTCATCCAGGCCTTTCGTGACCTCGGCCCGGAGCACGTCACGCCTGAGCGGATCGCCAGACTCCGGCAGACACTGCCGGCCGACGATCGGCGCGCGCTGCTCAAGGATCTGACGCTTGCCCCCGAATGGATGCACCGTCCGCTGAAGGAGATCGCGGCGTCATGAGGCTGGCGTTCCTCGAACTCCCGGCTGGTGAGCGCAGGGTCTACATCGACGAGGCTGCGGCCCGTCGAGGTCTGTCTGCCGTGATCGTCGAGAAGGACTTCTGGGTGTGCTGGCTCCTCAGCGTCCTGTTCGAGTCGTCCTTCCGAGACGCCATCGTCTTCAAGGGAGGCACCTCGCTTTCGAAAGTGTTCGGTGTCATCAACCGTTTTTCAGAGGACATTGACCTCTCGCTGACCCCTGCTTTCCTTGGTCTCGACGAGCCGGACGCAACGGCCGGACTGAGCAAGGGCCAAGCGAGCAAATGGATGGAGCGCGCCGAAGCGAAGTGCACGACTGTCGTCCGTGACACGCTGACACCGGAAATCGCTGCCGAATTGGAGGTGCAACTCGGCGAGGGCGCGAGTCCGTGGCTGGCGTTTGAGGTGGATGCACACTCGCACTCGCCTGTGCTGCTGTTTCACTACCCCACGACCCAGCCCCCGGCGCTCGACTACCTGACCCGGTCGGTGAAGCTCGAATTCGGCTCGCTGACGGAGCAACGGCCGACGGGCAGCCACGCCGTTCGCCCCTGGATTGCCGACGTGCTCCCAGATGCATTTGCCGACTGGCAGTGCGACGTCGTCGCACTAGATCTGCACCGCTCGTTCTGGGAAAAGGCGACGATCCTCCACGCGGAACACCATCGCCCTTCGGAGAAGGTGACTCCGGATCGATTCGCGCGTCACTACGCCGACACCGCAGCGCTCGCTCTTCATGCCGATGCCGCCGGTGCCATCGCGCAATCGGATCTGTGCGAGCGTGTCGTCCGCTGGAAGAGTCGGTTCTTCGGCAGCGCCTGGGCTCGCTACGACCTGGCCGGCCCGCCGACGTTCAGGCTCGTGCCTCCGCCCGAACGAGAGGCAGCGCTCCGCCGTGACTACCAGGCGATGCGCGACATGTACCTGTCCGAGCCGGAGTCATTCGAGCGAATTCTCACGACTCTTGGTGACGTTGAACGTCGAATCAACCGGTTGGAAGGGAGAGTTTGACCAGTTATGCCGGCGACTGCCTCCCTACCCCAGACGCTGACGCCCTATCACGCGAAGTATTACGCGTATGAGCTGACGCGCCGCTGCCCGCCGGACAGCGACGACCGGCTGGCCAGCGCTCTGGTCGATGCGCAGGTCGACCTCAATCCGCATCAGATCGACGCGGCGCTGTTCTCGTTTAAGTCGCCGCTCTCACGCGGCGTGCTGCTGGCCGACGAGGTCGGGCTTGGCAAGACCATCGAAGCAGGGCTCGTGCTCGCGCAGCGGTGGGCAGAGCGCAAGCGCCGCGTCCTCGTCATCACCCCGTCGAACCTCCGCAAGCAGTGGCACCAGGAGCTGACAGACAAGTTCTTCCTGCCGTGCCGGATTCTCGAGACGAAGTCGTACAACGAAGCCATCAAGGCCGGCCACTTCCGTCCCTTCGAAGTCGACGGGCACGTCGTCATCTGCTCGTACCAGTTCGCGCGCAACAAGGCGGCTGACGTCCACAACACGGCGTGGGACCTGGTGGTGATGGACGAAGCGCACCGGCTGCGCAACGTCTACAAGCCGTCCAATGTCATCGCTAACACGTTGAAGCAAGCGCTGGCGTCAGCGCCCAAGCTTCTGCTCACGGCCACGCCCCTCCAGAACTCTCTCCTCGAGCTGTTCGGGCTGGTGAGCATCATCGACGACCAGGTCTTCGGCGACCTCAAGAGCTTCCGCGAGCAGTTCCGCGACCTGACGCAGGAACAGGTGTTCGCCACGTTGAAGCGCCGGCTCGCACCGATCTGCCATCGCACCCTGCGCCGGCAGGTGACGGCGTACGTCTCGTACACGCGTCGCCTCCCGCTCGTCGAGCAGTTCACGCCCGACGCGTCCGAAGACCGGCTTTACGAACTCGTCTCCGAGTACCTGCGGCGCGAGAACCTGAAAGCGCTTCCGTCAGGCCAGCGGACGCTCATGACGCTGGTCATGCGCAAGCTCCTGGCCTCCTCGTCGTTCGCCATTGCAGGCGCGCTCGACACGCTGGCGAAGCGCCTGAAGGGAACGCTCGCTAAGCAGACGCCGAAAGAGTCGCTCCCCGAACAGCTGCTTGTCGAGCTCGACGAGGACTACGAGGCGTTGGACGAGACGGCCGAGGAATGGGAGGGCGAGGATCCGGGGCCACCGCTGTCGACGGAAGACCGCGAGGCCCTCGCCCGCGAGATCGCCGATCTCGAGCAATTCCGTGACTTGGCGGCCTCAATCACGCACAACGCAAAGGGCGATGCTCTTCTGAAGGCGCTGCGGGTCGCGTTCGACAAGGCGACGGAGCTGGGTGGAGCCCAGAAGGCCATCATCTTCACGGAGTCAAGGAAGACGCAGCTCTACCTCCAGCGGCTCTTGGCCGACAGCCCGTGGAAGGACGGTCTGGTCCTGTTCAACGGCTCCAACACGGACGAACAGTCGCGTGCGATCTACGCCGACTGGCGTGCCCGCCATGAAGGCACCGATCAGATCACGGACTCGAAGACGGCCGACATGCGGTCGGCCATCGTGGATTACTTCCGCGATCAGGGCCAGATCATGATCGCCACCGAAGCCGGTGCGGAGGGCATCAACCTCCAGTTCTGCTCGCTGGTCGTCAACTACGACCTGCCCTGGAACCCGCAGCGGATCGAGCAGCGCATCGGCCGCTGCCACCGCTACGGTCAGAAGCACGACGTCGTGGTCGTCAACTTCTGAACCGCACGAACGCGGCTGACCAGCGCGTCTTCCAGCTCCTCTCCGAGAAGTTCAAGCTCTTCGAGGGCGTATTCGGCGCTAGCGACGAGGTGCTCGGCGCCATCGAGTCGGGCGTCGATTTCGAGAAACGGATCGCGTCGATCTATCAGCAGTGCCGGAGGACCGACGAGATCAAGACGGCCTTCGACGCCCTGCAGCAGGAACTCGACTTCGAGATCACGGGTACCTTCGATAAGGCCCGCCAGCAGTTGCTGGAGCACTTCGATGACGAGGTGCGGGAGAAGCTGCGGGTCACAAACGAGTCATCGCGAGCGTCGTTGAACCGCTACGAACAGCGCCTGATGGCGCTCACCCGGTTTGAGCTGGGCGGCCGTGCGACGTTCCTCTCCGAGGCGTCGTTCGACCTGCACCAGGCCCCCGAGGACGCTGACGTGCCGACGGGACGGTACGAGCTGCCGCGACGGGACGGCGAGGCGCACCTCTATCGCCTCAGCCATCCCCTTGCGGAGACTGTGGTCGCCGGGGCCAAGGCGCGGCTGATGCCGGATGACCCCGAGCTCGAACTGCAGGTCGCCTACTCGAAGCATGTGGGCAAGATCTCCGTGCTCGAACCATTGCGAGGAACAAAGGGCATGCTTCGCCTGGATCACCTCACTGTCGAGACGCTTGGGCAGGCCGAGGACCACCTGCTCTTGAGCGTCGTCACAGAGGACGGCGCCGTGGTCCCCGCGGATGTGGCGGCGCGGCTCCTGTCCATCTCCGGAACGGTGGACCGCGCGACGGGACAGCTTGCCCTGGACTCGCTCGAGCGGATCGACTCTCTTCGAGTCCGATTGGCCGATATCAGTCGGGAGAACGAGGCGACCGTCAGGCGCGGCGTGTCGGAGCGTTCAGCGAGCGCGTTCGAGGCCGAGGCCGAGAAGCTGGATGGCTGGGCCGACGACCTGAAGCTGGGGCTGGAGCGCGAGATCAAGGAACTGGACCGCCAGATCAAGGAAGCGCGAAAGACGGCCCGCATCGCGGTGTCGCTCGAAGAGAAGCTCGCGTCCCAGAAACGGATGAA
This sequence comes from Acidobacteriota bacterium, assembly GCA_013817065.1. Classification (GTDB taxonomy): domain Bacteria; phylum Acidobacteriota; class Vicinamibacteria; order Vicinamibacterales; family 2-12-FULL-66-21; genus JACDCA01. Next base: position 9,652 of record JACDDJ010000024.1, on the reverse strand, counting down.
GACGCTCGAATCAGAGCGCAACAACCGGCGCCGCGCGTTGTTCGAGTCGCAGGACGAGATCGACCGCAAGCGGGGCGAGCTGATCGCGCAGCTCGAAGCGCAACTCACCCAGACCGTGATGAGTGCGTGTCTATTCAGCGTGCCGTGGCGCGTGGTGTGAGACAGTGGGCGCGGACAAGAGCATGAATCGAAAACAGAAGCTCGAATTGACGTGGATTGGCAAGGAGGACCGGCCGAAGCTGGAGCCGCGCATCCTCATCGAGGAGCCGGAGCGCTCCTACCACGCGCCTCACCGCGTGACCGACCACGACGTCTTCGACAACCGCCTGATCTTCGGCGACAACCTGCTTGCGCTCAAGGCGCTAGAGCAGGAGTTCACGGGCAAGGTCAAGTGCGTCTTCATCGACCCACCGTATAACACCGGCAGTGCCTTCGAGCACTACGACGACGGCGTTGAGCACTCGTTGTGGCTCTCATTGATGCGAGAGCGATTGGAACTGCTGCGACGCGTCCTGACACCCGATGGCTCCATCTGGATCACGATTGACGATAACGAAGCGCACTACCTCAAGGTGCTGTGCGACGAGGTCTTCGGACGCGCTTCGTTTGTTGCCAACGTGATTTGGGAGAAGGCGGACTCTCCACGCAACTCGGCCCGCCAGTTCTCCACCGACCACGATCACCTCTTTGCCTACTCGCGCAATCCCGACTGGACTCCTAAGAAACTTGCGAGGACCGAAGAGGCTAATGCGATCTACACGAACCCGGACGACGATCCTCGCGGACCTTGGCTGCCAGGAGACCCGTATGCGAACAAGCCGTACTCAAGGGGAACCTACACCGTCGAGGGACCGACGGGACGTACCTTCTCTCCACCACCCGGGAGGTTCTGGCGAGTCTCCGAGGAGCGACTTCGCGAACTGGATGGGGACGGGCGCATTTGGTGGGGGCCGAATCGCGGCGCGCGCCCCAGCATCAAGCGGTACCTGACCGAGGTTGGAGACCTAGTGCCGAGAACTCTCTGGACGAAGACCGCCGTGGGCAGCAACCGAACCTCGAAGAACGAGATGCGGGCGCTGTTCCCGGGCGCCACGTCGTTCGGAACACCAAAGCCTGAACGCCTCATCGAGCGTGTGCTCCAGCTAGCGACGGACTCAGGCGATCTCGTCCTGGACTCGTTCGCCGGCTCGGGTACGACGGGTGCCGTCGCCCACAAGATGGGTCGTCGTTGGGTGATGGTCGAACTCGGCGAACACTGCCACACCTACATCATTCCGCGCCTCCAGAAGGTCATCGATGGTCAAGATCCCGGCGGCGTGACTGATTCCACGAGTTGGAAGGGCGGTGGCGGATTCCGCTACTACCGGCTCGCTCCATCCCTGCTCGAACGAGACAGGTGGGGCAACTGGGTCATCAACAAGGCGTACAACGCCGCGATGCTCGCCGAGGCGCTCTGCAAGCTGGAAGGGTTCGCCTACGCGCCGAACGAGGCCGTCTACTGGGAGCACGGGCACTCGACCGAGCGGGACTTCATCTACGTGACGACGCAGCACCTCACGCACGAGCAGCTCCTGCAACTGAGCGCAGATGTCGGATCGGATCGGTCGCTGCTCGTGATGTGCACGGCGTTCCGTGGCAAGGCGGACGCCTACCCGAACCTGACGATCAAGAAGATCCCGAAAACCGTCCTGTCACGCTGCGAATGGGGCCACGACGACTACAGCCTTGAAGTCGCGAACCTCGTGCAGGCGCCTCCGCCATCAGGCCAGCAGGGCCTGGGATTAGAGGACTGACGCCGATGCATCGCCAGGTCAACGCCATCGCCGGTCGTCTCAGTCTGCGCGCGCCGCAGCGTCACTCGCTAGAAATCCTGGACCGCATCACCGAGCTGGCCACACTCAAGAAGGGCGACGATTCGGCCGTCGCCCTCGACGCCATCAAAGCGGAGTGGCCGACCGTGACGGACTTCGAGCGCGGGTTCCCGTCGGTCTGCTTCGCACTGGCCACCGGCGTCGGCAAGACGAGATTGATGGGCGCGTTCATCTCGTACATGCACCTGGCTCATGGCGCACGGAACTTCTTCGTGCTCGCTCCGAACCTCACGATCTACTCGAAGCTGATCGCCGACTTCACGCCGAACACGCCGAAGTACGTCTTCAGGGGCATCGCGGAGTTCGCGGCCGAGCCGCCGCAGGTGATCACGGGCGACAACTACGATGCCACCCTGCTCAACCAGCTCTCGCCCTGCCGCATCAACGTCTTCAACATCTCGAAGATCAACAGCGAGGTCCGCGGCGGGAGGTCGCCCCGGATCAAGCGCCTGTCCGAGTACATCGGGGAGAGCTACTTCGACTACCTGGCCAATCTCGACGACCTCGTGCTGCTGATGGACGAGTCGCACCGCTACCGGGCCAGCGCCGGAGTGCGGGCCATCAACGAGTTGAAGCCGGTCCTGGGCCTGGAGCTGACGGCCACGCCGTTCACCGAGTCCGCGCGCGGCCCCGTTCACTTCAAGAACGTCGTCTACCGCTACTCCCTGGCTCAAGCGATGGACGACGGGTTTGTGAAGGAGCCAGCTGTCGTCACCCGCAAGGACTTCAACCCCGCCGGCATCCCGGCCGCGGAGGTTGAGCGAATCAAGCTCGAAGACGGCATCCGCCTCCACGAGAATGTGAAGGTGGAACTGGACACCTACGCCCGCGAGTCCGGCCGGCCGCTCGTGAAGCCGTTCGTCCTCGTTATTGCGCGAGACACCACGCACGCGGCCGAACTCGACGCCCTCATCAAGTCGGACGCCTTCTTCGAGGGTCGCTACAAGGATCGCGTCATTCAGGTGGATTCGAGCAGGACCGGGGCCGAGGAAGAGGCGATGGTGCAACGGCTCCTCCGTGTCGAGAGGGCGGACGAGCCGACCGAGATCGTGATCCACGTCAACATGCTCAAGGAGGGCTGGGACGTCACGAACCTCTACACGATAGTCCCGCTCCGTGCCGCGAGTGCGCGGACGCTCGTGGAGCAGAGTATCGGGCGCGGGCTTCGGCTGCCCTACGGCGAGCGGGTTGGGCTTGCCGCCGTCGATCGCCTGAACATCGTCGCGCACGACCGGTTCCAGGAGATCGTGGACGATGCGAACAGGCCGGACTCGCCGCTGCGCGTACAGGCTATAGAGATATCCGATGAGGAACTGCAGCGGCGTCCCGTCACTGTGGAGTCGCATTCGATTCTGGCGGAGCGCCTTGGCGCAGGCGCGGCGTCTGCAACCTCCGCGGTAGTGGGCGAGGCCGCAGCGGCACCCCCGCTTTTCGCTTCGCTGGAGGAGCGCACTGTTGCGGCGGCAGCCGTACAGGCGATTGAGGCGCTTTCGTATCGGCCATCAGACCTGCCGGGGGCAGCGGGCCTGCGGCGGCCCGAGATCCAGGCCCGCCTCGTCGAGGCCGTCACACGCAGCTATCAGCAGCAGCTCACGCTGGAGGGAGTTCGTGAGCCTGTCGATGTCGAGCGTGTCGTGGCCACCGTCTGCGCCGAGGTTGCCGACGCCACGATCGACATCCCGCGCGTGCTCGTCGTGCCGATCGGGAAGGTCGAGTCCGGGTTCAATACGTTCACGTTGAATCTGTCGTCAGTCCGCTACCCGCCGGTGTCCGAAGAATTGTGGATTCAGCATCTTCGGACTGATGACCGAGAGGTCCTGTCCGTTGGTGAGGGTGGTATCCGCGAGCATCGTCTGGAGGACTATATCGTCCGGGGCCTCGTCGACTTCGACGACGTCTCGTACGACGAACAGGCGGACCTGCTGTACGACCTTGCCGGCCAAGCGGTCCGGCACTTCCTCAGCTACCTGACCGAGGACGAGGCGCAGAAGGTTCTCCAGTTCAACCAGCACGCGCTGAGCGCGCACATTCACGCACAGATGCACGAGCCGGGGCACTACTGGGAGAAGGCTGAAGGTGGCTATGAGGTCAGGGTCAGTCAGGGCTTCACGCCCCTTCGCCGCAGCGCTTACACGGCCGACGCGGCCGACACGGTGCACAATTACCGCTCCGAGCCAGCCGACAAGACGAAGATCGGACGGATGCTGTTCGGCGGCTTCGCCAAGTGCCTGTATCGCGTCCAGAAGTTCCAGTCCGACACTGAGCGGCGCTTCGCGGTGATCCTGGAGCGGGATGCCATCCGCTGGTTCAAGCCAGCTCGGGACCAGTTCCAGATCTTCTACCGCGTCGGCTCAGCGCCGCAGCAGTACGTGCCCGACTTTGTGGCAGAAACCAAGACCGAGCTGCTGATGGTCGAGACGAAGGCCCGCAACGAGATGGCGACACCGGAGGTCGCGGCGAAGCGTCAGGCCGCCGAGGAGTGGTGCGTCAACGCCTCAGCGCACGCCGCCACATA
>JACDDJ010000024.1:0-5256 GCA_013817065.1 Acidobacteriota bacterium | reverse complement strand
TACGGGGGCAATCCGTGGCGGTACGCGCTGGTTGCCCATGACGTCGTGGCGGAGAATATGAGCCTGGGTGCAGTGTGCGCCACTCGGACATGAGTGGTTATCCGTGTCGCGTCGGGCACTCAGGTTCGACGCGACGCGTTCTGATGACCCGGGCGAGAGGATGCCCTCGCGGCTTATTGCCGTGCCCCGTGTGTACTGCACGGCATAAGTGATCCGGACAGCATCTATAGACGTCCAGTCACCGCCGGCACTAACACGAGGAACAGGAGCGCGAGAGGGATGAACGCTACCAGATTCGCTGTAACTCAGACGCTCGCCCACTGCGACTCTGGGATGACCGGGATAGATTTGCAGCAGCAACAACATCCCCCGCTCTCTGCGTGATTTCTCTGCGACAGCCGTAGTCGACCTTAGCTGCCCCTACTTCGCTGTGGCAACTCATGAACATTCTGCCACGCCTTGCGCGGCGTCGTTCGTCCAGCGGCCACTTGGCGGACTGCATCACGGATGGCTGCGCGTGGGGACCTCATCAAGGATCGCTGACGCTGCTTCGAGTTCGACTCTTTCCACCCATCGAGAACGGTTCCTCAACGAATTGGCGTGTCAACGCGACGACGGGGAAATCAGCTCACGAGATGCCAGCCTTTCGTGAGAATCGCCTGGTACGCCAAGCTGATCTGTCTCGGCGTGAACTGTTTCTTGCGATCACCCCACGCATAGACAGCGGCCTCGAGCGCATCGGGACTGAGCGCGCGCTCATGCTTCAATACCCAATGAACGGTCGCGAGAAGCTCCAACCCAAACGGTGTCTCAAATCCCTGAACTAGATCCGCGACGCGAGCGAACCGAGCTTGCACATCAGCGTGATGCCTCAGGAATGCCTCAGCGTCCTCGGCGGCACCCGGAACAATCGTCAGTTCCTTCCCCGGACTCTCGCCTCCGTCGCCGTAACCTGAAAGCAGATAACCATCAATCGAGGTGAGCACATGCCTTAGATTCTCGGCATACGGTCCGTATGGGCCCTTGACGTATCGGAGACGCAGCGGCTCACCCGACTCCTGCATGAAGTACATCAATTTGTGAACTTCTAGCAGTGTCACGAAAGGATCTAGGAGTCCATCTAAGTACCTGCGCATGAGAGCCACGAGTGCAGCACGTCCTGGTGTCATGTCGGGCACCCGCGACGTTGACACACTACCCTCCCCGGCAGCGCTTTCCCTCGGTTCGAAGATTGTCACTTTTACATCCGGAAGGTCCTGCATTGCCGCCTCGATCGCCCGCCTCACGAGTGGCCAATGAAGTCCCCCAAGGCCACTCCCGAGCGGAGGCATCGCTACCGAACTAATGTTGAAGCGCTTCACAGCTTCGACAAACGCCCTTAACCCCGCTTCTATGTCTTCGAGGCGGCTCTTGCCTTTCCAGTGTCGTTTTGTCGGAAAGTTGATGATGTATTTCGGATTATCTACGTAGCCTGTTTCATAGATGAACATCCGGCCGGGCTGAACTTCCTTCCGATTACATGCAATCTTGTAAGCCTTGAAATTCGCGGGAAAAGCATTTTTGAACTGGAGAGCCACGCCGCGGCCCATGATGCCGACGCAGTTGACCGTATTAACTAAAGCTTCAGCATCGGTCTTGAGAATATCGCCGGTGGTAAATTCGATCATGGGAGTATCGTCAGCCTCCATAGTACCAGTCGCGGCGGATTTCGATCGGTGGGCGATGCGGGTGCCCGGCCATCAACGTTGATGCACGTTGGGCAATGTCTCTGGACTTCACGCCGATCCGCTCAATCAGTTGCCACGGCACGTGGTGCTCCACCAGGAACTCCGCCTGTTTGCCATCCTTTATTGACGGAGAAACCGTTGAGCCTGACCATCTCGTCGCGGCAACCGCGTCCCAGTTGATTTGGCCCAGGTCCGACAGCGAAGCGCGGTCTTCGAAGTATCGAGAGCCCGCGTTCGAAAGTGTGAATGCCCACCGCCGTCCCGCCTGCTCCGCCCAATTCACGGCCGCACGCAGGTCAACTTCCAGATGCATTATCGTTTCTTCGCCGGCTCGATAACTTAAGTCGGGATCGTTGCCGCGCCAGATCAGATAGAGCATCACTGACCGGGGACAAAAGTAGAAAGGTACGCAATCACCTACGTGGAGCGCTGGATGTGAATTGAGCGTTAACTCATTAAGCCTCCGCGCCTTGATGCCGCTCATTCCAATCATCGTCCCAGTGCCTTGTCGGTTGACCATGACGGCGTCTGAGAACAAACGGCTGTCCGCGAGGACCGAGGCAAGCCGGTCGACGTGAATGATGTGATAAATCTTCGGGCTAATCGGAACGGCCACTGTGTTGAGCGTAACTCTACATGACGTCCGGAGCGTGCGGAACGCTCGGTCGCCGCGTTGACGCCCAGGGGGCTCGATTGCTCAGCACTTCACCCCGAACTCCGTCGGCTCATACGCCAGGTTCGGCGCCAGCCACCGCTCCGTCACCTCCAGCGCCTCACCCTTGCGCCGTGCGTAATCCTCCAACTGGTCCCGGCCGATCCGGCCGACGTTGAAGTACTTCGACTCGAGGTGTGAGAAGTACAGACCCGACACGGAGGCCGCGGGCCACATCGCGCCGCTCTCGGTCAGCGTGATCCCCTGCTTGCGCGCGTCGAGCAGGTCGAACAGCTTGAACTTCTCGCTGTGGTCCGGGCAGGCGGGATACCCATAGGCCGGGCGGATGCCGCGGTACTTTTCGGCGACCAGCTCCTCGTTGGAGGGCGTCGCCTTCTCGTAGCCCCAGTCCTTGCGCGCCTGGGCGTGCAGATATTCCGCAAACGCCTCGGCAAGGCGGTCGGCGATCGCCTTGACCAGGATCGCGTTGTAGTCGTCGAGGCCCGCCTCGAACTGCTTCGCCAGTTCGTCGGCGCCGAGGCCGGCAGTGACGGCAAACATGCCGAGGTAATCCGGGACGCCGGTGGCCTTCGGCGCGATGAAGTCCGCGAGTGACCGGTTCGGACGGTTGTCGGCAATGATCTCCTGCTGCCGCAGCATCGGCAGCCGCTGCAGCACCTCGCGGCGGCTGTCGTCCTTGTAGAGAACGATGTCGTCCCCTTCGGTGTTCGCCGGCCAGAACCCGTAGACGCCCTTCGCGGTGATCAGCTTGCCGTCGATGATCCGCTTCAACATCGCCTGCGCGTTCCCGTACAGCTCGCGCGCCGCGGGACCCTGCTGCGGGTGATCCAGGATCGCTGGGAACCGCCCCTTCAACTCCCACGCCGTGAAGAAGAACGTCCAGTCGATGAACTTCGCAATCTCGGCCAGCGGCACCTCGTCCAGGTACCGGCGACCGAGGAACCATGGCGTCACGATCTCATAGTCGTTCCAGTCGAAGGTCAGCCGGTTCTTGCGCGCCTGCTCGATGGTCAGCAGCGGCTTCTCCTTGCGCCCGGCATACTTCTGCCGCGTCGTCTCCTGCGTCTCGCGGTTGATCCGGTCGAACTCCGACTTCCTGTCGCCGAGCAGGCTGGAGACGACGTCGACGGCGCGGGAAGCGTCGAGTACGTGGACGACAGGTCCGCTGTACTCGTGCGCGATCTTCACCGCGGTGTGCTGCGGGCTGGTCGTCGCGCCGCCGATCAGCAGCGGGATCGTGAAGCCGCGCCGATCCATCTCGCGCGCGACGAACACCATCTCGTCGAGCGACGGCGTAATCAGGCCCGACAGACCAATGATGTCGACCTTCTGCTCGATCGCAGTGTCGAGGATCTTCGCCGCCGGCACCATCACGCCGAGATCGATGACGTCGTAGTTGTTGCACGCCAGGACGACCCCGACGATGTTCTTGCCGATGTCGTGGACGTCACCCTTGACCGTCGCCATGAGGATCCTGGGACGGGATTGCCCCGCCGCCTCGGTTCCGTTGGCTATGGCCGCCGCCTTCTCGGCTTCCATGTAAGGAAGGAGAACGGCGACGGCTCTCTTCATGGCGCGAGCGGACTTCACCACCTGCGGCAGGAACATCTTGCCGGCGCCGAACAGGTCGCCGACGATCTTCATGCCGTCCATCAGCGGACCTTCGATGATTTCGAGCGGACGCGCGTACTGCTGGCGCGCCTCCTCGACGTCCGCCTCGATGAACTCGACGACGCCGTGGACGAGCGCGAACGAGAGCCGCTTCTGCACGGTGTCCTGCCGCCAGGCGAGGTCGAGCTCCTTCTTCGTGCCGCTCCCCTTCACGTTCTCGGCAAACTGCACCATCCGCTCGGTGGCGTCGGGCCGGCGGTTGAAGATGATGTCCTCGACGTGCTCGAGCAGGTCCTTCGGGATGTCTTCGTAGACGATCAGCTGCCCGGCATTGACGATCCCCATGTCCATGCCGGCCTTGATGGCGTGATAGAGGAACGCCGAATGGATCGCTTCGCGGACGACATCGTTGCCGCGGAACGAGAACGACAGGTTGCTGACGCCGCCGCTGATCTTCACGCCGGGACAGGTGGCCTTGATGATTCGCGTCGCCTCGATGAAGTTCACGGCGTAGTCGTTGTGCTCCTCGAGCCCGGTCGCAATCGCGAGGATGTTCGGATCGAAGATGATGTCGGTCGGATCGAAGCCGACCTGCTCGACCAGCAGCTTGTAGGCGCGCTGACAGATCTCGACCTTGCGCTGGATAGTGTCGGCCTGGCCGACCTCGTCGAACGCCATCACCACCACGCCGGCGCCATAGCGCTGGACGGTGCGCGCCTTGGCGAGGAAGTCCGCCTCCCCTTCCTTCAGGCTGATGGAATTGACGACCGACTTGCCCTGGACGCACTTGAGGCCGGCTTCGAGCACGGTCCACTTCGAGGAGTCGATCATCACCGGCACCCGCGCGATGTCCGGCTCGGTCGCAATGTAATTGAGGAACGTCGTCATTGCCTGCTCGGAGTCGAGCATGCCCTCGTCCATGTTGACGTCGATAATGTTGGCGCCGTTGACAACTTGCGCCAGGGCTACGGATACGGCCTCGGTGTAGTTGTCCGCTTTGATCAGACGCGCGAACTTCGCGGAGCCGGTGACGTTCGTGCGTTCGCCAATCATCTGGAAGTTGGAGTCGGGAAGGATCGTCAGCGTCTCGAGCCCGCTGAAGCGAGTGTGCCGCTCCGATTGGGAGTTGGGAGTTGGGAGTTGGGAGTTGACAAGCCACGAACCGCCGGGAAGCGGACGAGGTTTTACTCCGTCAACGGCGGCCGCAACCGCCTTGATGTGATCGGGCGTCGTCCCACAGCAGCC
>JACDDJ010000386.1 GCA_013817065.1 Acidobacteriota bacterium | reverse complement strand
GCTCAGTACGGACCCGGACGGCGATTAGCGGATATCGCCAGCGCACTGCGCACGGCTCTGTGCATGTGGTCGCAGTAACGTCACACCGAAGTGTCCGTTGCCAAAATCAGGCGATCAGAACCAGCTATTCTGCGACTACGGGCGAACTGTCACCTTCGTCATCTTCACGGGCGTGACCGGACGGCTCTTCTCACCACCGTCATTCATCGTCGTCGGCACGCCGGCGAGTGCGTCAACCGCGTCCATGCCGGAGGTGACCCTGGCGAAGATGACGTAGCGTGGCGGAAGCGGATAGTCGTCGTGCATGATGAAGAACTGGCTGCCGTTGGTGTTGGGGCCCGAGTTCGCCATCGCCAGCACGCCGCGCCGGTAGCCGTCACGATAGAGCGTCGAGTTCGGGTCGATGTCGTCAGCGAAGGCCGCACCCCAGGCGCTCTCCCCTCCCGTGCCGTCACCGCCTGGATCGCCGCCCTGGACCATGAAACCCTTCACGATCCGGTGGAAGGTGAGGCCGTCGTAGTAGCCGTGTTCGGCAAGCAGTCGGAAGTTCTCCACCGCCTTTGGTTGTTGCTCGGCGAGGAACTCGATCGTGATCGGCCCCTTGTCGGTCTCGATCACAGCATGCTTGCCGCCTGAGCTCTTGGCGCCGGCCGGGACCTTCGGATTACTCGGTCCGGAGTTGCAGGCTGTTACCAGGATGACGGTGGCGACGAGGGCGAGTGCGCAGGATCGGTTCACGGAAAAGAGCATAGCCGGACTACGGTCGCGAGTCGAGAACGGCGCGTTCGGTCCTCTTCCATCGAGCGGTTCGTCGTCGACCTGCCCGCTCAGCCTCGAGCCTTCGCTCGCCCGTCGGTGTTCAGTACCACGGCGGCACGGATGAGCGCCTTCAGCGCTTTTTCATCGATCTTGTCGCCTTCATGCAAATCGATGGCACGCCTGGTATTACCCTCTAAGCTGGAGTTGAAGAGAGCGGCAGGGTCCTTCAGCGAGGCGCCCTTGGCGAAGGTCAGCTTCACGATGCTCTTGTACGTCTCACCTGTGCACATCACTCCGGCGTGCGACCACACGGGGACGCCTCTCCACTTCCACTCTTCGACGACTTCCGGGTCGGCCTCCCTGATGAGCGCTCGGACTCGCGCAAGCATCTCACCCCGCCAGTCACTCAGCTCCCTGATTCGCGCATCGATCAGACGAGAGGGAGATTCTTTTCCTGCAACGTCCTTCTCTCCGATGGTCCCATTCTTCATGGTTGTCGTCGCTTTCTCATGTCAGGCTATCTCGCCGAACCGTACTGCCCGGCGACCGATACGCGATCGACGAAGCCTTCTGCAGAGCGGCGACGGTATCCTCGACAGTGAGCAGAACCGTCGTGTGGATGGAGCTCAGGGCTCCCCCACCCCCGATCGCGATCGCCACCGCGGCCATCGAGACGTTGTCGGGCGCCTCCCACAGGTTGTAGCCGTCTTGCTCGCCGAAGGCATACCAGAACCCGTGCAGCTTTCCGCCGACGGATTCGATGTATTGCCTGGCGGCAACTCGTCGATCTTCGGGATTCTTGACGAGCCGTGCCCAGGTTTCCGGCGTGTAGCTGAACCGAGTCAGGTATATCGGCATGGATTGTCCTCCTGCTGCCCTTTGTCGTTTGCGGAGCCTGACGCGCCGCTTCAGTCGCGGCGGCTCATCATCGCATCGGTCGGTGCCGGCTGCAAACGCCTGCCGATCTGCGCGACGTCCGCCGACGGGTGCTTGTCGTTGGTCATACTCCCTGTTTACCCTATGCCACGGCCGGGAGACAATTGCGATGGGCGCCGCCATTGACTCCCGCGTCAACTCTCGCTGGACTTCATACACCGGACCGACGCTACATCGTCGTTCGCGGCCGATTGTGGCGCGCTGCGAATCCAGATCTGTCGGCGGCGGAACGCGTCGACCTCACGAAGCGGCTGATGGCGGCGCGACGTGCAGTCGCGGCAGCGTTGCGCATCGGCGATGCCGACCGATGCCGAGGCGGAGCCTCGTGCGCGTCGCCGCGTCGACCGGACGAAGCCAAGTCTCGGAGAGCGGGGGCCGGTCTGGTGGACAGACGGGCGCCCCGATTTCAACCGACGCCTGGTGCGCAACACTCTCTACCGCGAGTGGTATGACCGAGCCGAGCTTCTCGCCGACACGCTGCAGCTTCTGCTCGGTCGAGGTATTGTCTCGGTGTGTCCGTCCGATGTGGCTCGCGCTGCCGCGCCGGGGAACTGGCGATCAGAACTGGAAAGCGCGATGCCACTGGTGGCCCCGGGCTGGACCGTCCACCTGACGTCGAGTTCCTCGGAGAAGTACGTACCGGGGAGATCTCCGGCCTCCTGCAGGAGACCTGATCCTGCTGGCCGGCCCGGAACGGGGGGCGGGGCCGCTGCGGCCGCGGGAGTCGGGGTTGCGAGTCGATCGCCGAGATACACATCAATGATGCGATTCTTTAGAACGTAAGGTTCGGCCGTTCTGATATTGCACAAGATCGCGATGGTCACATCGGCCGACGGTACTACGGTGAATTCGGCGCGATAGCCGCCGTAGGTACCACCATGCCGCACGATCGGCAGTCCACGATAGGTATGGCGGTCTCAAGCAGTCAACGCAACATCATGGTCAAGTTCCAGATTGACACCTGGGGGGAGTCCGGATGCCGCGTCGACACGGGGACCACGCACGACGGTTGAGTGAGGACGAGCGTAGGGAATTGCAGCGACGGGTCGCTGAAGGCGAGACCTTTGCGAGCGCGGCGGCTGCGGTGGGCTGTTCCACCAAGTCGGTGCAGCGGCTGATCGCGCGTCGAGGCGGGCTTCGCGACCGCGTGACGGCGCAATCACCGCTGCGGTTGTCGCTGGCCGATCGCGAAGAGCTATCGCGCGGGCTGGTGGCCGGCGCCTCGCTGCGCCAGATCGCCGCACGGGTGGGCCGGTCAGCGTCGACGCTCACGCGCGAAGTGGAGCGCAATGGGCGGACGCGCGACCTATCGGGCATGGCAGGCCGAGACTGCGGCCGCACGGCGGGCTCGTCGCCCGAAGCCCGCGAAGTTGGCCTGCCATACGCGCCTGCGGCGTGAGGTCGAGCGCCGGTTGCTTGAGCGCTGGTCGCCCCAGCAGATCGCGGCGCGCCTCGTCTGTGACTATCCTGATGACCAGACCATGCGCGTCTCGCACGAGACCATCTACCGGACGCTGTTCGTACAGGCGCGCGGCGCGCTGCGCAAGGAACTGACGGCCTGTCTGCGCACGGGGCGGACGCAACGGCGGGCGCACAAGCGGACCGAGCACTCCGGCACTGGCCGGATCCGAAACATGGTGCCCATCAGCGCTCGGCCGAGCGAGGCCGAGGACCGCGCCATTCCCGGGCACTGGGAGGGTGACCTCCTCATGGGGCAGGGTGGGCAGTCCGCGATCGCCACGTTGGTCGAGCGGACCAGTCGGTATGTGGTGCTCGTGCCGCTGCCACACGGGCGGACCGCCGCGCACGTGCGCGCCGCGCTCACCCGTCAGGTGACCCGCTTGCCGGCCGACCTGCGACGCACCCTGACCTGGGATCAAGGCAAGGAGATGGCCGAACACGTGCGCTTCTCGGTCGACACCGCCATTGAGGTCTACTTCTGCGACCCGCATAGCCCATGGCAGCGCGGAAGCAATGAGAACACGAACGGCTTGCTCCGCCAGTACTTTCCCAAGAAGGCCGACCTGCGCACCTACACGCGCGCTGATCTCACCGCCGTGGCCAAGCAATTGAATAGTCGCCCGCGACAGACTCTGGACTGGAAAAAACCATCGGAGGTATTCTCCGTACTGTTGCGATGATCACTTGAGACCACCCCGGTTTTGGGTGTCCACCGAGGCACCCACCCATCGATATGAGCACACCATTGTGTCATTTCGGTTCCAAGAGACTGTTCCTGAACAAACTGGGGGTCACCGAGAACTCTTACGAGGAGTTGCTCAACGAATCTAAGCTGCTACCCTAGCGGCGGACTTTTTCTGCAGCCGGACGTATGCAAGGTGAGCGAACGATGGCGCGCCCGGCAGGGCTCGAACCTGCGACCCCCGGCTTAGAAGGGCGATGCTCCTGTCACACCCGGTGTGCGACTCTGTGCGACAGATGCCGTTCGACGCGTGCGCCTCTGATCACGACTGATCACGTCCGTGGCGGCTCCTGATCGTCTCCGTGCACTCATCCCACAGGATTCAGTCCCGCGACCTTCGAATCGTATGCGCCCCAAGCGTTTACGATACGGCTGAGTACGGACCTTGCATTGTAGAGGTGCGTGTCAGACTCGCATACCTCCACGGACCAATGGCAAACCTTCGAAGAGCGCATGCGACGCCGACGGGCCGATCGGTGCCTGCTCCGCGCCTCGGCGGCGCTGGACGCCGATCTGCCGGGCCATGCAGCCGCAGTGATCGAGGAGGCGCGGGCGCTCTGTCCCGAGCACCCGGAGCTGGCGGACGTCGTCGACCGATTGGAGTCGTCAGCTCCATTGCCGCAGCAACCCGTCGCGGTCGCGAGCAGGGGACGCCTCCTGTGCGGCGCGGCCGTGTTTTTCGTGATGCTGTGCGCTACACCAGGATGCGATGCGGGATGGCTATGGACAGCCGACGCTCAGAGTGTTGGGACGGCGGCTACGATCGGCCGGTAGATAAATTCGCTTCGACCTTTGCCTGGCCGGCGTCCGAATGCGCCCCGTCCTCCAGGCGCTGCCATCCCAAGGCCCGACCAACGTCGTCGGGCAGCACTGCTACGCCTCGGTTGAGGACGAACGCGCCATAGACCGTGTGAACCACGCCGCGAACTAGGTGTGGGTGCTTGAAGATCCCCACTTCACACCGTCCGCTTCCTGGGGAGCGCCTTCGCCTCGGCGGGTAGCGGATTGACGCCGATCGGCACCGGCGTCTTGCCCGACGCGCGAAACTCAGACGCAGCGCGCAACGGCAACAACTCCGTCCGGTACTCGCATGTGGCACAAACGAACATGAGCACCCCAGCTTCTTTCACCGAAACGAATGTGTGAGCACATGCGAAAATGTGTCTCGCGTCGATGACCACGGTCCCTCCGGTTCGAGCGTCAGGCGCATGACCGCACGCATCAAACCCAGAAGGGCAAACGGGGTACCGT
>JACDDJ010000023.1 GCA_013817065.1 Acidobacteriota bacterium | reverse complement strand
GTACCAGCCTGGCGCTGGTCGTGTTCTCGCTCCTCTACGCGGTGATCACGGACGTCCGCGTGATGCTCGCGCTGGTTCTCCTGCACGGGGTGTTCTGGTCCGGGTTGCTGTCGGCGTCGGCGGCCTATATGACGAACCTGCTGCCGGAGAGGCGTCGCGCGGAGGGTATCGGCTACTGGGGACTCTCGACGCTTGCCGGGGTTGCGGTCGCGCCGCCGGTGGGGTTCTGGTTCTATAGCCGCGGCTGGCTGTGGCTGTGTATCAGCGCGGCGGCCCTGAACCTCATGATGACGGTTATTGCGACCCAGTTGCATGACGATCAGCCGACGGCCAGGATCGCGAAGACCGAGCCCGGGCAAGGCGTGCTCGAGTGGCGCGTACTCATCATTTCGATCACGCTTGCCCTCTATTCGTTCGGCTACGGTGGGATCACCAGCTTTACCGCGATGTATGCCGACGCGAATGGAGTGTCGCCCAAAGGGATCTACCTGACGACGCTCGCGATCGTGATCCTGCTGACGCGGCCCCTGCTCGGACGCCTTGGCGATCGCTTCGGCTACACGCGGGTGTTCGTCCCGTGCCTGGTACTGATCACCGCTGGACTCTCGGTGCTTGCCTTCGGCGGCACGCGCAACCTTCAGCTGTTGTCAGCCGTGATCTTCGGGGTGGGCTTTGGCACCGCGTACCCGACCTATATCGGATACGTCATGAAGGGCGTGAGCGCTGAGCGCCGCGGCGCCGCATTCGGCGCCGTCCTCGCCGCCTTCGATACCGGGATCGGCACCGGATCGACCGCGATGGGCTGGATCATCGGCCGCTACGGATTCGCGCCAGCGTTCGGCGTCGCCGCCGCACTGGCTGCGCTGGCGCTGCCCTACTTCCTTCTGATCGATCGAAAGTACAGAGAGGTGAAGCCGGTGTGATATGGAAACGGAAGACGGAATAGAACACTATTCCATCTACCATCTTCGATGTCACCCGTCGGCGTCAGAATCCCATTCGGACGCCGACGTCAATCCTACGTGCCGCCATCGCTGCCGTGGGCTGTGCGAAGAATCGCGACGTCATCACACCCGAATAGCCGATGTGGTTCACGGTGTTGAGCAGGTTGGTCCCCGAGACGAACAGCTCGACGCGGATCCCGCTCAATGGCAGCTACCGGTCAGGCACTCCCTACAACATCACGACCGGCTTCGATGACAACAGGGACGCATGCAATTAGAAGTCTGCGGATCATGATGATGGTTTCCTGAACTGCGCGAATCCACTACTCCGCGTCGGTGGCGAACGTGGCCGGGTCGATCTTCGGATTGACCTTCACCTTGGTGAACGTCCATTCCTCGGTGGTCTCGCCAGCGACGGCGCGGCGCATCTTGTGTGGGAAGGTCAGGCCTTCGACCTGCTGCCAGTCATCGAAGAAGAGCGAGAAGTCCGACAGCGGTTGCTCCGCGATCTGCTGTGACAACATCTTCTCGGTGTCAGCCGCGAGCTTCTTGCGCTCCTCGTCCGACAGCTCTTTGGTCTGTTCGCCGCGCGAGATGGTTCGCGTCATGGGTCCACCGCTCGTCACCATCCGCGGCTGCCGCCCTTTGTAGGTCACCATCAGCGGCAGGAAGTTGTTCTGATCGATGAAGAGGCGCGCCTCGAAGCCGTCCGCGTCCTTGACGTCAATCACGTGTGCCTTGCCGTCAGGTGATTCAGCCTCACCGGCGTAGGTGTACTTCGCCTGCAGCGAGGGATGCGCCGCGCCGAACCAGCCGAGCATCATGCGCGACACTTCCGCACGGGAGCTTCTCAGCGTGATCGCGTTCAGCTGTGCGAGCTGCTCCGGCGTCGGCTTCGTGCCCTCGCCGCCGTGCATCGAGGCGCCCGGGCCCATGCGGAACACCATCGCGCCATCAGGGCCGCCCTGCATGTTTCCGCCGCCGGTCAGGATCGCCTTCTCGCCGTTGAAACCCGTGCTCATCGTCCTGTTCGCCATGCCGCGCGAGGCTTCCGACTTCACATACTTGTCGGGCAGCTCGATCAACAACTCGACGTCGCTCGATGCCTGCACGCTCCCGAGGTTGCGATCCATCTGGCCCTGCGCCGAGAGCGTCTTGAGCCCTTCGAGCTTCTTGTCGCCAAGCGCCTTACGGGTTTTTGCGAGCACCTCGGCTGCCTTCGCGTCCTGCGAGTAAGCCGGCGCTACCGCACCAGCCAGGAGAAGAAGCGCCACTGCGCCACAACGTGTGAACTGAGCCTTCATAAAGTCCTCATGAGAAAGATCCGTGTAATCCGTGTCCGTGAGATCCGTCGTTCCGCGCAATCCGTATTCGCGGATTCCATCACTCCGTGAGATCCGTGTGGTTAAGCCGGCGTAAGGAATTTGTTAAGCACGTAAAACCTGCGTGAGGCCCGTATTTCGGCCATTTTCCGCGTGCTAGACTCGCCCCATGAGGGGGCGATTCCGGGTACCGATGTTCGTTGTCGCGGCGGCTCTGCTGGGCCTGATCGTGCTGCTGGCGACGCTCCAATATCGGTGGCTGGGTCAGGTGAGTGCGGCCGAACGCGAGCGGATGAAGGCGAGTCTCGCCACCAGCGCGTCCGGCTTCGCACGGGACTTCGACCGTGAAGTCACGCGTGCATATCTGACCTTCCAGGTGGACCCGGTGCACGAGGGCGACAGCCTCGCAGCGCGGATGGCATCACTTCACGACAGTTGGCGGGCGACGTCGCGCTATCCGCGTTTGATCAAGGACGTCTATCTCGTTCCGCGTGTGTCCGAGCGCGGCGCACCGCAGCTTCAGCGCTTTAACCCAACCACCCGTTTCATCGAGCCCGTGGAATGGCCGACCTCCCTCGAAACGGTGCGCAAGCAGTTGTCAGTGCAGGCAGAAGGATCCGCACCTGCCACCCTCGGACCCGGGACGACGATGGTGATCAGGTCGATGCCGAACGTGGTGTGGGAGTCGGTGCCCGCGCTGGTCGTGCCGATGCCGATGGTTCTCGTCAATCAGATCGTTGCAGGAACGGCGCTTCCGCAATTGCGGCAGGATCTGCGGACGACGGCGACGATGGCATACACGATCCTCGAGCTCGATAAGCAGTACGTCTCCGCCGAGATGCTGCCGGCGCTCGCACAGCAGCACTTCAACGCGACCGCGGAAGGTGTTGCTTACGAGATGGCGGTCGTCAACACGGCGGCGAAAGAGGCCGTGTATAGCAGTGCCTCGTCGTTCACGCCGGACCCGGCCGCCGAAATGGATGCGAGCGCGGACATGTTCCAGGTCCGGTTGCAGGACTTCGAACCGATGGCGTCCGAGGTGCGGCGGTTCACGTCCTTCGCCACCCGGATCGACACGCCTCGCCTGGAAGGGACCGCCACGAGAACCGACGAAGTCCGCCGCACGATCAGGCCCCCGCACTCTGGAACGCTGGTGATGCGGGAGTCCTCACCGGTCTCGATCCTGCTGCAGCAGCACGTGCCCGGCACTGAACGCAAAGCGATCGAAGCGGGGATTGCGGCCGCGACGACGCGCATGACCGTGAACCCGTCGAAATGGCGGCTGGTGGTGAAGCATCCGTCCGGCTCGCTCGAGACCGCCGTGAGCAGTCTGCGCCGGCGCAACCTGCTCGTGAGCTCCGGCATTCTCGGGATCCTCGGCGTCAGCATCGGCTTCCTTGTCGTCAGCACGCGGCGCGCCCAGGACCTCGCCCGACAGCAGATGGAGTTTGTTGCCGCGGTCTCGCACGAGCTGCGGACGCCGCTTGCCGTCATCCGCTCCGCCGCCGACAACCTCGCGGACGGCGTCGTCCACGATCACCCGCAAGTCAGGAAGTACGGCGATCTCGTCCGCGGCGAGGGACGCCGACTCACCGAGATGGTCGAGCAGATCCTCGAGCTCGCCGGGATCCAGTCAGGACAGCGCGGCTTTGCACTGACCGCGATCCCGGTACCGCCTCTCGTCAGACATGTGGTGCACGCTTCGTCGACGCTCATCGAGCAGGCCGGACTCGAAGTCCAGTATGACTTCCCCGACACGCTGCCGCCGGTGCTTGGCGACGAGCAGGGCCTGAGGCGCGTGTTTCAGAACCTGGTCGGGAACGCGATCAAGTACGGCGCGAGTGGCGGCTGGATCGGCATCAGCGCGCGCGCCAGTGGACGCGAGGTGCAGGTCACCGTTGCGGACAAGGGGATGGGGATCGAGGCGGCAGAGCAGGCGCACATCTTCGATGCGTTCTACCGAACCCCCGAGGTGATCGCGGCACAGATCCAGGGCGCGGGGCTCGGTCTCAGCCTGGTGCAACGCATTGTTGAAGCCCACGGCGGCCGCGTTACCGTTCGCAGCGCACCGGGTCAGGGCAGCGAGTTCACCGTCCACCTGTCCTCGGCCACCGAGCAGTCAGCGCCGCGCTCGTCCGCCGCTACCGACACGGCGAGGACGTCCGCATGAAGCCAAAGCGTAGGCCAGACCTTCAGGTCGGATCGGAACTCGATAACTTCCAAGCTCCCACTTCCAAAAGCCAAACCGAAAGCTTTCTCCTTGGTTGTTGGAGGTTGGTGTTTGGAGATTAACGCGTGTCGCGCAGGTTCACACACATTTTGAAGCGCATTTTCCTCGTCGAGGACGAACCCGGCCTCGTACTGACGCTCACCGACCGGCTCACGCGGGAGGGCTACGTGGTCGAGCACGCGGCGGACGGCGAGAGTGGCCTCGAGCGTGCCGCCGGTGAGGCGTTCGACCTCGTCCTGCTGGACGTCATGCTGCCGCGGATGGGTGGCTTCGACGTCGTGAAGGAACTCCGTAAGCGCAACATCGAGACGCCAGTGATCATGCTGACCGCGCGGGGACAGGTGGTCGACAAGGTCGTCGGCCTGAAGCTCGGGGCGGACGACTACGTGACCAAACCATTCGAGATGGTGGAGCTGCTGGCGCGGATCGAAGCAAAGCTGCGGCGCGCGCCGTTGACGCCGCACCCGACCGAGGGCTACCAGTTCGATGGCATCCGGATCGATTTCCGTCGCGCCGAGATTACGAAGGATGACGCGCCGCTCGAACTATCGGCCCGCGAGTTTCAGCTGCTGAAGTATTTCATCGAGCACCGCGGCGCGACGCTCACCCGCGACGAGCTGCTCAACGAGGTCTGGGGCTACAACTCGATGCCCTCGACGCGGACCGTTGACGTCCACGTCGCGTGGCTGCGTCAGAAGATCGAGCCCAACCCGCGTCACCCGCAATTCATACTCACCGTACACGGGATGGGGTATAAGTTCGCGGGGTGATGATCGCCGACGCGCACTGCCACTTCTTCTCGTCGCACTTTCTCGAGCTGCTCTCCGAGCCGATAAAGGACCTTCCGTCCGAAGGGCGGGCCGCAGCCGTAGCATCAAGACTTGGCTGGAGCGATCCAGGAGAGGCAGCCACGCTGGCCGCCGTCTGGATCGACGAGCTCGACCGCAATGCCGTCTCGCGCGCCGCGCTGATTGCGAGTGTGCCGGGTGACGAGATCTCGGTTGCAGAAGCCGTCCGGCTTCATCCCGACCGGTTCGTCGGATTCTTCATGTTCAATCCCGTGGCGCCGGGCGCGGACGAGCGGATCGAGCGCGCGTTCGCCGCGCTCCACTTTCGCTGCGTCTGCCTCTTTCCCGCGATGCACCGGTATCGTCTCGACGAGGCACGAGTGGCGGCAGTGTTCGAGAGCGCGGCGCGGTCTCGTGCGGCGGTGTTCGTCCACTGTGGCGTGCTGAGCGTCGGGGTCCGCGGCAAGCTGGGGCTGCCCTCGCCATTCGATCTGCGGCTCGGCGATCCGCTCGCCCTGGCGGCGGTCGCCGCAGCTTATCCGTCCGTGCCCGTCATCGTTCCGCACTTCGGTGCCGGACGCTTCCAGGAGGCGCTGATGGCGGCGGATCAATGCCCCTCGATCCACTTCGACTCGTCCAGCTCGAATGGTTGGATGAAGTACTATCCGGGGCTGACGCTGGATACGGTATTTCGGCAGGCACTCGCAGTCGTCGGACCGCGGCGGCTGCTCTTTGGCACCGACTCTTCGTTCTTTCCGCGCGGATGGCAGCGGCCGGTGCTCGACGCGCAGCTCGCGGCCATGACGACGATCGGCGTGACTGACGCCGATCGCGAACTGATCCTGGCCGGCAATTTCAACCGGCTCTTTAACGACGTAGGACTCACATGACGATGAACATTCGCGGCGTGCTGGCCGCCAGCACCTTCGCTCTCATCACTGCCGGCATGGCGTTGACGGCACGCACGACGGCCGACGCACAGCAGACCGCGGCGCAGCCCGCTGACCTTGTCATCACGAACGGCAAGGTTGTCACCGTCGAGAATGGCGCACCGGATGCGCAGGCGGTCGCCTCTCGGGGCGGGCGCATCGTCGCGATCGGATCGGCCGCCGAGATGAAGGCGCATATCGGTCCTGCGACCGAAGTGATCGACGTCAAGGGCCAGCTGGTGATCCCGGGCTTCATCGAGGGGCACGGTCACTTCAGCGGCGTCGGCACCGCGCAGCTGAACCTGAATCTGATGAACACGACGAGCTGGGACCAGATCGTCGGGATGGTTGCGGAGAAGGTGAAGACCGCAAAACCTGGCGAGTGGATCTACGGCCGCGGCTGGCACCAGGAGAAGTGGACGGCACGACCGAACCCGAACGTCGAAGGATTCCCGACCCACGAGTCGCTCAGCAAGGTCTCGCCTAACAACCCCGTCGTGCTCACGCACGCCAGCGGTCACGCGAGCTTCGCTAACGCCAAAGCGATGGAGCTATCGGGCGTCACCGGCAAATCGGCCAATCCCAGCGGTGGCGACTTCCTCAAGGATGCGAACGGCAACCCCACCGGACTGTTCCGCGAGACGGCGTCTCGCCTGATCCGCACTGGCGCCGGTGAGAATCCCACGCCGGAAGACCGCCGCGCGCGGGCTCGACAGATCCTCGAGCTCGCCTCGAAGGAATCGCTGTCGAAGGGTGTGACGTCGTTCCAGGATGCGGGTTCGTCATTCGCCGACGTCGACCTGATGAAGGTGATGGTGGACGAGGGAAGGATCCAGAACCGGCTCTGGATCATGTTGCGCGTCGGTAACGCCGCGCTCGCCGCCAACATGGCCAAGTACCGGATGATCGACTACGGGGACGGTTTCCTGACCGTCCGCGGGATCAAGCACTCGATTGACGGCGCGCTCGGGCC
This sequence comes from Acidobacteriota bacterium, assembly GCA_013817065.1. Lineage (GTDB taxonomy): Bacteria > Acidobacteriota > Vicinamibacteria > Vicinamibacterales > 2-12-FULL-66-21 > JACDCA01. Next base: position 8,929 of record JACDDJ010000023.1, on the reverse strand, counting down.
GCGCGGCGCGTGGCTGCTCGAACCCTATTCGGATCAGCCCAACACCACCGGCCATAACACGACGCCGGTGCCGACGATCCAGGAGACCGCCAAACTCGCCATGCAGCACGGTTACCAGCTCTGCGTGCATGCGATCGGCGATCGCGCCAACCGCGAGACACTCGATATCTTCGAGGCGGCGTTCAAAGCGAACCCTGACAAGAAGGACGTGCGCTGGAGAGTCGAGCACGCACAGCACCTGCATCCAACCGACATTCCGAGGTTCGGCAAGCTGGGCATCATCGCCTCGATGCAGGGGATCCACTGCACGTCCGACGCCCCCTACGTCCCCGCCCGCCTCGGTGACAAGCGCGCCGAAGAGGGCGCCTACGTCTGGCAGAAGCTGATGAAGTCCGGCGCGCTGGTCACCAACGGCACCGACGCCCCGGTTGAGGACGTCGATCCGATTGCCAGCTACTACGCGACCGTGAGCCGCAAGATCAAGGACGGCAGCGTGTTCTACCCCGAGCAGCGCATGAACCGCATGGAAGCGCTGCGCTCGTACACGATCAACACCGCCCGCGCCGCCTTCGAAGAGGAGTCAAAAGGAACGCTCGAGGTCGGCAAGTACGCCGACATGGTCGTACTCTCGAAGGACATTCTGACGGTCGCTGAAGAGGAAATCCCGACGGCTCAGGTGATGTACACAGTCGTTGGTGGGAAGGTCAGATACAAGAGATAGGCTGCACGGGGTGTCCGGGAAATGGAAGATGGAAAATGGAAGATGGTAAAGCGCACGCTGCACAGATCAGGCTCGAGCCCGCGAGCTAGCTACAAAAAGCAAGGGGCCGAGGAGTCTGCTCCCAAGGCCCCTGCATCGTGAGGCGTGCACTTTTCCATCTTCCCATTTTCCATCTTCCATCGCGAAGCGCGCGAACGCTGAGCGCTAGCGAGCGCCCACCGGCCGCGAGCCTCCGCGAGGCCCGCCTCCTCCCCCACGCGGGCCACCGCCACCACCTCGCGGCTCTCCGCGAGGCGGCGCCGCTTGCGGCGGGACTTTCCGTCTGTAAACCTCGAAGAACCTGTTGCAGGCGTGGTGGAAGCGGTCGGCGAGCTCGCGACCCTGGTCGCCGGGGACTGGCCCGAGCCGGCTCCAGGACTGCTGCGCCTGGCGGACGTCCTCGGCCATCGCCTTCCACTTGGCTTCTTCGCCGGCGCGTCCGCCGATCGTGTTCGAGGCGAGCGCTTCACGCAGCATCGAGGCGAGTGCCTGCGATCCGGCGGTCGGCGGCGCCGACTCGGTCAGCAAGCCTTCGACTTTGGCGATGAGTTTCTCCATCCGCTCTCGATTGGCGTTGACGTCCAGCTCGGTGCCTTTGAATGCATCCGGAGCAGCCGCGGTCAGCCTGGCCATCGCATCGTTGAGCCGGGCGCTGAGCGGATCGGCGCCCTGACGGACCATCGGCGTGGACTGATTCCACTTGGACCGCAGCCCGCGAACCCGTTCGAGGATGCTGGCGGCTTCGGCCGGCGGCTCGGCGGCGAGCGCTTCGACTTCGGCGACGATCGCCTCGCGATCCGCCTGCTTGCCTTCGAGCTCGATCTGATCGCGACGCTTGTAGCGCTCGAAGAAGGTGTCGCATGCCGTGTGGAAGCGTTGCCAGACGACCTCTGACTTGTTGCGGCGCACCGGGCCGCTGGTCTTCCAATCGGCCTGGAGCTTGCGGATCTCCGCCGCGGTCTTCTCCCAGTCGGTGGACATCTGCAGCTCTTCGGCGCGCGCGATCAGCGCTTCCTTCTGCGCGAGGTTCGCCGCCCACGCTTCCTTGCGCTGGGCGAGGTCGGCGTTGCGCCGCGTGAAGAACTTGTCGGAGGCGTCGCGGAAACGCTTCCACGTCATCCGCGTTTCGGCTCGAGGCACCGGGCCAACTGCCTGCCATTCCGCCTGGAGCTTCTTGAACTCCTCGGCGGTCCTGGCCCAGTCGGCGGACTCGCCGAGCGCCTCGGCTCGTTCGATGAGCGCCATCTTGAGCTGCAGGTTGGCGGCCCGCTCCTGTGCCCGCTGCGCGAAGAACTCGCGGACCCGCGCCTGGGCCGGATCGGCCGCCTGGCGGTAGCGATGCCAGAGTGCCTGCGCCTGGGCGCGCGGCGCATCGGCGGCGAGCTTCCAGCGCTCCTGGATCTCGTGCAGCTCCTTGGCGGCGGCATCGAGGTCGTCCGGCTTCAACTCTTCGGGTTTGTCGAACGGATACTTCGCGCGCAGCGCTTCGGCGCGCGCAATCAACTCCTCCTGCACGGCGGCGTTGGCGAAGCGCTTCCATTCGTCGAGCTCCCGCATCTCGTGGAGCTTCGGTCCGATCACACCCTGCGCATCGCGAACCCGTTCGATCAGCGCCGCCTGTTCGCGCGGCGGCAGCTGCACGGGCGATTCGACAGCGTTCTTGAGGTCGCGAGCGATGCGATCGGCTTCCCGTAGCGTGAGGTCTTCGGCCGTCGCACGCGTGTTGGCGCGCTCGATCAACTGCTCGACGCGCTGCACCTGCTGTTTGAGCGTGCGCTCGGTCGCGGCCCGCCGATCGTTCTCGCGCTCGGCCATCCGCCCTTCGGCGGCGGCGTAGCGCTCAGTGACTGCCGGGTTCAGGTCGTCCACCTGGCCGCGCATCTGCTCCCACTGCTTCGTGATCGCGCGCCAGGCATCCTCTGACGTGTCGTCCTGCGCCGCCGCCGTTTCGGCCTGGACGGCGAGTTCCTCGAGTTGTGTTGACATCTGTTGTATCTCTTCGCGGCGCTGGTGCCGTTCGGCTGCCCGGCGGCACGCCTGCTCGAACCGGCCCTGCAGAAATGCTTCATCGGACCCGAGCGGCTCCTGTTCGTCGAGCGCCGTCCACTCTGCGCGCGCGGCGTCGACCTGCTCCAGCGTCTCCTCACCCCGAGCCTGGTCCACCCGCTCCACAAGTTGTGTTCGCGTAACGAGCATGGCAGTTCTCCGTTCTTCCTTCGCCCGGCGCTCGGACTGTTCGCGCTCGAGGCGTTCCACCCCTGATCGCGCCTGCTGCGCGAGCGTACCGAAGCGGGCCGAGGTATCCGAATCGAGCTCGAAGGCGCTGTCGCCGGTCACCGATCGCCACTCTGCTTCTGCATCGTCCAGTTGCGCGGACGCGCCGGGCGTGCCGGGCGCCGCGGCTATCACTTCGGCTCGGGCCACCACCTGCGCAACGCGGTGTTGCCACTGCTCGAGTGCGGCGCGCTTCGCCGCCTCCTGGTCGTCCATGGTCTGGATGATCGCGCGTGCGCGCTTGCTGACCGATTTGCTCTTGGCGCGGTTCGCAAGGCTGTCGAGCATCTCGCGGACGTCGCCGCCAGCGTTTGCTTCGATCGCCCGTTCGAGCGCTGAAACCCCCGCGTCCTTGTGCTCTGTCTTTGTCGCGATGTTCAGGAGCTCGGTCGGATCCGCAATTCGGGCGACCGCATCCAAGGCGGTTTGTCCGTCCGCCGCATGCCGCGCGACGTTGCTGAGCAGCTTCGTCTCATGGATGTGGCCGAGCGCGGCCGCGCGCACCGTGTCGTGCGGCGACGACTTGGCAACCGTCGCAAACTGCCTCTCGTCCGCCAGGCCCTCGAGCGCGAGCGACGCCGCGGCATCGTTCGGCGCCGGCGCGGTCGCGATCCTTACCAGCCTGTCGGTGTACTCACGCCGCAACTCCTCGTCCGCTTCCGCCTTGGCGAGCAGGACGATGTCCTCGACCCGTGTAAGCCGGTCGCCAGCGGCGCGCCTGACGCGAACGTCAGCATCTTGCCGCGCCAGCTCCTGCAGCACCGCGAGATGCTCGCCATCGTCTGGAAGGGTCGGCACTGCCTCGAGCCTGACGGCTGGATCGGTGTGCTTCCATCTGGGCTGGGGTTTGAAACGGTCGAGGAAAGACATTTCTTCAGAACCTTCCATCTCCACATCGATCTATCGATTGTCGACAGATCGATCTGGGGATGCGTTTAGCTGTTTGCTTCCTGCGTGAGCCACTCGGCGATCTGCTCTCGCGTCATACGGTGATCGTCGTTCAAGTGGACGATCATGGGTGCCAGCGGCAGCCGCTTGTTGCAGCCTTGCGGACATTTCTTCACGACCTCGTCGAGGCAGCGAAACAGCCGTTCGAGGTGATCGGGTACCAGCTTGCCATGCTGGCGGGGCAAGTGGTACACCCCTTCGTAAACCGCGCCCAGCGCACAGGAGCCACCCTTCTCGTCGAAGTAGCTGCCGAAGCACTGGTGGCCGTGCGAGGCACCGGCGCGGATAAATTCCGCCAGTTCCCGCTGCTCCGTCTCTAGCTGGCTTGCCATCGCTATCTCCCTGGCGCGGCTGATGCGGCGCGGTGTGCGACCGGCCTCCGGCGCCGGGAAGGTGCCGAAGAGACGATATTGTAGCGCACCCCCGCCGTTGACGCGCCGTCGCTGCGGAGCCTACCATGCAGGAACCGGCCCGTATCCACCGAATACCAGGTGGGACGAACGACGCCCAACCCAAACATGTTCATCATTGCAATGCTCAGTCTCGTATTCGCGACGACACCCGTCTCGCAAGGCGCCGCCCAGGGTAAGACGCGGATTCAGGTCCCGCCGCTCCAAGCCCCTGCTCCGACACCCGCTCCCGGCAACCTGGTCGCAGTGATCAGCACCTCGATGGGCGACATCACCGTGGAGCTGTTCAACGACAAGGCGCCGGTGTCGGTGCAGAACTTCCTGCAGTACGTCACCGAAGGGTTCTACGCGGGCACGATCTTCCACCGGGTCAAGCCAGGCTTCGTGATCCAGGGCGGCGGCTATACGCCCGAGATGGCCGAACGAGGCACCAGGCCACCGATACTCAACGAGGCCACCAACGGATTGAAGAACACCCGCGGCACCCTGTCGATGGCCCGAACCCGCGCCCTTCGCAGCGCCACGTCCCAGTTCTTCATCAACGTGGTGAACAACTCCGCCTTCGATCATAGCGGCTACGCCCCGGAGGACTTCGGCTACGCCGTCTTCGGCCGTGTTCTTTCCGGCATGGAAGTTGTCGACAAGATCGCGACGACGCCAACCGGCTCCAAAGACGGCCACGAAGACGTCCCGGTTACCCCCGTGGTGATCAAGAGGGTCACGGTGAAGTGAGAACAACTCCCAACTTCCAAATCCCAACTCCCAAGAAAACTCTTGATGCGACCACCGTCGGTGAATCCAGAGTTGGTAATTGGGATTTGGAAGTTGGGCGTTGACTCCGGCTCCCACACGATCTGCAACAGACATTCTCCCTTGTGTCCCGTCCCCTCTTCGTCCTCTTCCTGACGATCCTCGTCAACCTGATCGGCTTCGGGATCATCATCCCGCTGCTGCCGTTCTATGCGACGACGTATGGAGCGTCACCGTTCATGGTGGGGCTGTTGTTTGCGTCCTTCTCGGCGGCGCAGTTGATCGCGTCTCCGCTGCTCGGGGCGTGGTCGGACCGGTGGGGCCGACGGCCGGTGTTGATCCTGAGCCTGATCGGGACCGCGGTGAGCTTCGTCATGCTGGCGATGGCGCAGAGTCTCGCGATGCTGTTCGCGGCGCGCATCGTAGACGGCTTGTCGGGCGGCAACATCACGACCGCGCGCGCGTATATCGCTGACGTTACGACGCCGGAGAATCGCGCGAAGGCGTACGGCCTCCTTGGCGCGGCGTTCGGACTTGGCTTCGTCATCGGTCCAGCGCTTGGCGGCGCGTTCTCGCAGATCAGCTACACCGCACCGATCTGGGTCGCCGCCGGCGTGACGCTCGCCGCGACCGCGCTCGCCTGGTTCTGGCTGCCCGAGACGCTTCATCGTGCGGACGCCGTTTCGGTCTCACCTTGGGCCGCGATCAAGAACGTCGCCGGCCGCTCTAGACTGCGCGTCCTGCTTGGCGTCGACTTCATCTACTGGATGTCATTCGCCGTCTACCAGACGACCTTCGCGCTGTTTGGTGCGATTCGCTTCGGCTTCGACGTCGCGCAGACCGGCTACTTTCTCAGCGCCTTCGGATTCCTCGGCGTGATCGTCCAGGGATTGCTGGTCGGGCCGATCGTGAAGCGCCTCGGCGAGCGCACCACGCTGACCGTCGGCCTGCTGCTGACCGCGATCGGGTGGGGCGGCAGCGCCGCGACGCACTCACTTCCCCTGTTCACGCTGATGCTGATTCCCGGCGCGATGGGGATTGGCCTGTGCAACGCGACACTCTCCGCGCTGATCAGCCACTCCGCCGGGAAGGGCGAGCAGGGGAGTGTGCAGGGTGCTGCCGGTGCTCTCGAGAGCGTCGGCCGCGCCGTCGGTCCGGTGTGGGGCAACAGCGCGCTGCAGCACTTTGGTGAAGGCAGCGCCTACGGCGCCGCCGCCGCCCTCCTCGTCGCTGCGGCCGCGCTCATAGGGCGCTATCGTCCACCGGAGCGGGAGGACGATGCCGCCCCGGATGGTAAATGGCACAGTGCACGCCGCACTGATCCGGAACGCCCTACGAGCTAGGAAGCGAGCACTCTACCATCTTCCATTTACCATCTACCATTCCTCTGTCCAAGCCGTTCCGCCGACTTCGTCCACGTACTCAATCGCCAACGCAGGACCATCGAAGCGAAGCAACGCGAAACCGTGCATCCCTCGGGACGGATTCAGCGGCGATGGACGCGTTTCCATGCGGACGATCTCGGCGTGGTGTCGCCGCCGGCGCCGATCCGGCGGGACGTAAGGCAGCGAACCATGACCGATACAGCGGCACTTGACGCCGCGGTAATCCGCGAACTCAAACAGGTGATGTTCGTGGCCCCAGATCCAGGCGAATAACTGTCCGGCACTGAGATATGGATCGAGCGCCTGCTCCATCGCATCGCCGCGCTTGCGGAACGGCGACAGGAGATGATGGTGAGTCATCAGGATCGTGCGCGCGGACCCGGTGAGCTGCGCCGGCAGCCAGGCCAGCTGCGCCGGCGTGATGCGATGGTTCAGGTAAGCGGTATCGAGCCCGAGAAGACGCCAGTATTGATTCTGCAGGTTGAAATAGCTCGCCGGCTGATCGAACGCCGGCAGCAGGTGCTCGAAGAATCCGTAGCCGCCGCTGTACATGTCGTGATTGCCGTTCAGCGCCCAGTAACGTGCTCGCTGGGGACCGAAGGCCTGCCAGATCTCGAGAAAGTTCTTGCGGACCTCACGCGGTGTTCCGGCGTAGTAAACGTCGCCAAGATGGACGACATGATCAGGCTTGCGCAGGGCGATCTGCTTCGCCACCGCGATCGCGTGGACGTTGCCCGTTCCCCAATCCGAGACCAGCGCCACTGTCGTGCGCTCCGGTAACCGAAATTGGAAATCGTCCAGCGCCCGGTGCGAGATGAACTTCGCCTTCCCTCGTCCCTTCGCCCGCAGCCGCTGATACAGCATCGTCAGCCACTTCGGATCCTGGGTGCGGACGACCCGGTCCGGGGAGCGTTCGAGTTCTTCCTCCATCGCACTCTGGACGAGAGCGAGCGTGGCGTGGCTCGGAAGAAACTCAGGTCCGGTGTCGGAGTCGGTCAGCGGCGCGGACGTGTCGGACTCTACGATCGCCTCTTCGCGGTCGAGCCAGTCCTCCGCTTCGTCGAGCTCCTCGATCAGCTCGTCGCGACAGGCGGTCCACTCGGGTGTGCCAATGCCAAGCGCGTCACACGTGCTGGCCCGCAGCGCGATGTCGTCCTGGTGCAGTCCCGCGACCGCGTCCTCGATGACATGCCGCACCGCGGCCTTATCCATGACGTCGTCGTGGACGGACATCGGGTCAGCCCTTGCTCGCGGCCGTCAGCTCCTGTTCCAGCCGCGTCACGAGCGTATCGAGCTGCTCGATGATTGCTTTGACAGTGTCAGGCTGACTGAGATCCACGCCCGCCTTCTTCAGCAGCGCCATCGGATGGTCGCTGCCGCCCGAGCGGAGCAGATCCAGGTAGCGCTCGCGTGCCTTTGCGCGTTCACCTTCGGAACCAGACATTATCTCTTTCGACAGCCGCGCCGCGGACGCGAAGCACGTCGCGTACTGATAGACGTAGTACGGCGAGTTGAAGAAGTGCGGGATCCGCGCCCAGGTCACGCCGGTCAGATCGTTCAGGTCGACCGCGTCGCCGTAGTAGTCCTCGAGGAGTGTCGTGTACATCTCCGTCAGGATCTCGGAGGTGATCGGCTTGTCCTGCTCCGCGAGCTGGTGCGCGCGCAGCTCGAAGTCGGCGAACATCACCTGCGTGTAGAACGTGCTGGTGATGTTGTCGATCGCGTGTTGGAGCAGGACGATGCGCTCGGTCGGGTCGGTGGAGCGTTCGAGCACGTAGTCGAGCAGCAGCGCCTCACTCAGCGTGGACGGCACTTCGGCGACAAAGATCGTGTAGCCGGAGTAGATGAACGGCTGCGTCTCGTGCGACAGGATGGTGTGCATCGAGTGCCCCATCTCGTGCGCCAGCGTGAAGACGTCGTCCAGCGTATCGGTGTAGTTGAGGAGCATGTAGGGATGCGTCCCGTACACCGGCGCTGAGTAGGCGCCGCTCCGCTTGCCTTCGTTTTCGTAGACGTCGATCCAGCGTCCGGCGAAGCCTTCGCGCATCCGCGCCTGATATTCCTTGCCGAGCGGCGCAACCGCTTCAGTGATCCAGTCGAGGACCTCGTCGTACGCGTACTTCTTGTCGTAGGTGACAAGCGGGATCGCGAAGTCGAACACCTGGTAGGTCGGTACGCCGAGCGTCTTGCGACGCAGCCGGTGATAACGACGCAGCGGTTCGACGCCAGCTTTCGTGGTCTCGATCAGGGTTTCGACGACCGACGTCGGGATGTTGTCGCCGTGGAGCGCCGCTTCGAGCGTGCTCTTGTAGCCGCGGGCGCGCGCCTGGAACCAGTCGCGCTGGCAGACGCCGTTGTAGAGCGTCGCGTAGGTATTCACCGTGGACTGGTAAGTGCCGTAG
>JACDDJ010000385.1 GCA_013817065.1 Acidobacteriota bacterium | reverse complement strand
GCCGTCTTCTTGCCGACGCCGGGGATGGCCATCAGCCGCGCGACGTCCTGCGTCTGGATCGCACGCACGAGGTCGGGCGGCTCGATGCCGGAGAGGACCGAGAGCGCCAGCTTTGGGCCGATGCCGCTGATCGAGATCAGACGTTCGAAGAGCTCCTGCTCGAGCGGCGTGGCGAAGCCGTAGAGCGCGATGACATCCTCGCGTACGTGGGTGTGCACCCGAAGTGTGATGGCGGTGCCGAGCTCCCCTGCGACATAGAAGGTCGACAACGGCACCTGCAGATCGTAGCCGACACCCTGAACGTCCACGATCACTCGCCCAGGCGCTTTTTCCGCGAGCATGCCGGCGAGACGAGCGATCACGACGGACGGAATTCCCGCCAGCTGCGGACGGTGCCACGCGGCGCACGGTGCCGGGCCACGGTCTCTGCGACCGCACCGGTCGAGTTGTGCAAGTGGCAGATGGCAATCGCGAGCGCATCGGCGACGTCGTGCGGCGCCGGCACTGCGTCGAGCCCGAGCAGTAGCTTTACCATCTGGCCGACCTGCGCCTTCTCGGCGCGCCCGTAGCCGACGACCGCGCGCTTGATCTCGGCCGGCGCGTACTCGTGCACGCACAAGCCGGCCTCGGAGGCCGCCAGCAGCGCGATGCCGCGCGCATGCGCGAGCTTCAACGCGCTCCGGACGTTCTTCGCGTGGAAGATGCTCTCCACGACGACACAGTCCGGCCGGCATTCGGCCAGCAGGCCGACAAGGCCCTTGTGGATGTGCTGCAATCGCTCTGGAAAAGTTGCCGCGGCAGGTGCGGCCAGTGAGCCGCAGAGAACCAGGTGGTGGCGGCTGCCGGACCGTTCCACGCAGCCGTAACCCGTACGCTCGGAGCCGGGATCGATCCCGAAGATCTTCACGCCAACGAGGCCTCGATCTCCTTCTCTTCGATGTCGGCATTCGACCACACCTTCTTGGTGTCGTCGTGATCTTCGACCGCCTCCATCAGCTTGACCATCTGCTGCGCCGGCTTGCCTTCGAGCTTCACGTAGTTCTGAGGCACGAACGCGAGTTCCGCCGCGGCCGGCTCGAGGCCGAGCCCCTTCACTGCCTCCAGCACTTTCTGGAACGCATCCGGCGCTGACAACACTTCCCAGCTCTCACCATCGTCGCGCAGATCGTCCGCGCCGGCTTCGAGCGCCGCCGCCATCAGCGTGTCCTCGTCGGCCTTCGCCTTCTCGACGACGATGTAGCCTTTGCGGTCGAACATCCAGGCGACGCTGTTCTCAGCCGCGAGGTTGCCGCCGTACTTGCCGAGCATGTGCCGCAGCTCGCCCACCGTGCGGTTCTTGTTGTCAGTCATCGTTTCGATGATGACCGCGGCGCCGCCGGGACCGTAGGCCTCGTACGTGATCTCCTCGTAGTTCACGCCCGGGAGCTCGCCGGTGCCGCGCTGGATCGCGCGCTTGATGTTGTCGGCCGGCATGTTGACCGACTTGGCTTCGGCAATGATCGTGCGCAAGCGAGGGTTGGTGTCGGGATCGCCACCGCCGCCGCGGGCCGCGACGCTCAGTTCCTTGATAATGCGCGTGAAGATCTTGCCGCGCTTGGCGTCAGCCGCGCCCTTCTTGTGCTTGATCGTGTGCCACTTCGAATGGCCGGACATGCAGAAAACTCCAGATAAATGGAAGGAAAACGATTGATCCTACCATGAAGACCGCCAGCCAACAACGCCGGCAGATGCCGTCGGGCTACTGCTTTCGGGCGAGGATGATCCAGACGTCCGACGACTCCTGCCACGGACCGCCGAGGTAGTCGCCCTGGGTCGATTCGATACGAAAACCAGCCCGTTCGAGTCGTCGCTGCATCTGCGGCACCGAGAGTGTGCGAAAGGTCAGCGAGAACCTGTGAACCTCGCGCCGGGATCCCCTTCGGTGCACGTACTCGTGATCGAAGATGGTGAGGCGTTTGGCGTGATCCTGGCGGACGGACTCGACGAGCGTCAAAGTCCCGCCGCGTCCATGCCGGCCGGTCAGGCTGGTCCGGCGCTGGTATTCGTCCCAGCGTGGCAGGTCGGGCACGAGCTCCATCGCCAGCATCCCGCCCCTGGGCAAGAGAGCCGCGACGGAGGCAAACGTTGCCGTCAGGTCGCGCTCGCGCGTGAGCGACTGCAGGATGCCATATGGCGCCATCACCAGACGGCACCCCTTCCGTCGTCGAAAGGGAAGAAAACGAATGTCGCCACGGACGAGGCGTGCCGACGGGAGCCTTGCGCGGCGCAGCCGCTGGCGAGCGCGCGCGAGCATCGGCTCCGATCGGTCCACGCCGATCACGTCGACGCCGTCGCGGACGAGCGGCAGCATGATCCGGCCGGTGCCGCACCCGAGTTCGACGACGGGACCGCTCTGCGCGGCGGCCAGGCGCCGCCAGAAATGCACGTCGCGCCGGGCGACGGTTCGCGCGTTCTCCCAATCGTAGAAGGGCGCGTACGCGTCCCAGCCCTGCCATCCATCTGCCATGCGTGCGTCTCAGTCCTCGCGCTGACCGACGGTGGCGACCAGCAGCGTGTTCTGGATCTCGACGAAGGCCGGCCCGGCAGCTTCGGCGGCGCGGGCGTAGTCCTCGATGGCGGCGCGGTACTCCTCGCCGAGCGCGCGCACGGTATCGTCGGCCGCGGTTTCGATTCCGGCCGTCGCCGCGTTCCGGCGCTTCTCCCACAGTTCGGCGGGTGGCGCCGCGAGAGCCGACGCAAACACCGGAAACAGCCGAACGGAGAGCGGCTCGATGCCGGCGGCTCGCAGCAGACCCGGAACGAGCGCGCCAACGGCAGCCGGCGCGGTTTCCCGTCCGGCACTCGCGGCAGCCGCAAAGAACCGCTGCCCCTTTTCGAAGGCCGTCATGCCGCTGGGTAATGAGCTGAACCAATACCGCGCCGCGTTGTCAGGCTCGACGGCGAGGAACTTCCCGCCCGGCTTGGTCACCCGGGCACACTCGGCGAGCGCCTTCGACACCTCGCCGATATGCTGCAGGACCGCGACACAGAAGGTTGCGTCGAAGGATGCTTCCGGAAACGGCAGATTACGGGCATCGGCGGCAGCAAAGCCGACCGTCGCATTCATGTAGCGGGTGGCGGTCAGCGCATCCCGTACCCGCGCCACCGAGATATCGACGCCAACGAGATCCAATTGCGACAATCGCAACCGCGCGAGGTTGACTTCGGCGGTGCCGGTGCCGCACCCGACGTCGAGGATCCGCATCCCCGGTTTGGGCCGCAGCGTCTCGGCGAGAAATGTCGTGAAGGCGTCGGTCCACCACTGGCCGCGCAAGTGCTTCAATGTTGGGGAGGTCAGCGCGTCGGTCTGCTCAATCACGTCGAAATCATACGACGTGCTACGTGCGCAGTGCTACGTGCGACGTGCGACGTGCGGACGGGCTAGGTGCGACGTGCTACGTGCTCAGTACGCCAGCAGTGTTCGGGCGGCGCGCTCGATTTCGTCCTCGCTCGGCAGGAACGCGTGCTCGAGAGGCGGGGAGTACGGTACCGGGGTGTCGAGGGCGCCGATGATCCGCACCGGGGCATCGAGCGAGTCGAAGGCCTCTTCCTGGATGATGGCGGCGAGGCTTTCGCCGATGCCTCCGGCGCGCGAGTCTTCGTGGACGATCATCACCCGGCTGCAGTGGCGCGCAACCCGCAGGACGGCGGCACGATCGATCGGTGCGATGGTACGGAGATCGAGGACCGAGGCTTCGATGCCGTCCTTCGCAAGACGGTCCGCGACTCGCATCGCCACGTGGACGAAGGCACCATACGAAATCAATGCGAGATCATCGCCGGCTCGGCGCAGCGCAGCCTGGCCAATCGGGATCGGCGTGGGGGGGGCGTCGCCAAGCAGTTGCTTCACGCGGGGATCTCGATAGAGCGCGATGTGCTCGTAGTAGAGCACCGGGTCCGGATCTGCGAGCGCGCTCGCCATCATTGCGCGCGCGTCCGCCGGGGTGGACGGGGTGACGATCTTCAGACCCGGGGTGCGATAGAACCACGGCTCGGTGTTCTGGCTGTGGTACGGGCCGGCGTGACGCAGCCCGCCCCACGGCATCCGCACCACCATTGGAACGGAGCCTCCCCACCGGTAACGTATCTTCGCCGCGTTGTTGACCAGTTGATTGAAGCCGGTCGCGACGAAATCATTGAACTGCATCTCGCCGATCGGGCGCTGTCCGGCCAGGGCGGCGCCGACGCAGACACCCAGCACCGCGCCCTCGGCGAGCGGCGAATTCATGATGCGGTCGCTGAACTCGGCGAGGAGCGGGCGGAGCAGCAGGAACGCGTTGCCGTACTGCCCGCCGACGTCCTGACCGTAGAGGAAGACGCGGGGGTCGGCACGCAGCGCATCGCCGACGCCCAGCATCACGGCTTCGAGAAACGTCTTGCCCGTTCGATCGAACGGCGGCGCGTCCTCGACGGCAGGCAGCCCGGGCGCGTAGTCGACCGGCGTTCGCACGGCTGGATCGAGGACGTCGATGCGGACGCGCGGCGGCTCGCCGGCAAAGACGCCCCTGCCGGCGTCATCGGGACTGGGCCAGGGCGCGTCGATGACGGCGCGAGCGGCGGCCTCGACGAGAGCCGTGACCTCGCTCTTCATGCGGTCGACGTCGCCGGGCCCGAGCAGGCCGTCCGCTTCGAGACGTGCGGCGTAGAGCGCGAGGGGATCCCGCGCGGCCCAGAAGGCATACAACTCCGGATTCGCGTAGCCCTGCTCCGACAGCTGTGCGTATTCCCACGACGCCTGGGGATCCTTGCCGAGATAGAGCATGTCGTCGTGGTGCGCGTGTCCGCACATACGCATGCAGACGAGCTCGATGAGGGCCGGGCCCGCGCCCGCGCGGGCGCGCTCCACGGCCCAGGCAAACGTCGCCGCCACTTCGTCCGCATCGGTGCCGTCGATGGTGACGCCCGGTATCCCGTAACCGATCGCCTTGTCGGCGAACACGCGGACGGCGGACTGATCGGCCTGGGGCGTCGAGAGCGCGGTCTGATTGTTCTGGACGCAGAACACGGCCGGCAGCCGCCGCGCCGCACACAGGTTGATGGCCTCGTGCCACTCGCCGAGCGATGATCCGCCTTCGCCGATGAACGAGAGCGCGACACGGCCCGACCCTTCGCGGGCGAACGCCATCGCCATCCCGGC
>JACDDJ010000384.1 GCA_013817065.1 Acidobacteriota bacterium | reverse complement strand
CAACAACACGACGAGCATGGTCTGGGAGCTGCCGTTTGGCGAAGGGCACCGCTGGCTGTCGAATGCCAGCCCGCTGGTCGAGGCGCTGCTCGGCGGATGGACCTTGAGCGGCATCAACACGATGACCTCGGGCGAGGCGGTGAACCTCACTTACGCGCCGGCGACAAGTTTCATCGTCTCGGGCATCAACCAGACCTTCCGCGGGGCCAACAACTATCGTCCGAATGTGAGCGGCGATCCGTACGGGGACAAGAGTGCAGTGGTGGGCTATCTGAACGGCGCCAACGTGACCCTTCCCACCGATCCGAGCCAGCCGTTCGGGAACGCGGCACCGATACCCGCGCCCAGTTCCGCCTGGAAGCGTTCAACCTGCTCAATCGCGCGAACTTCCGCGGACCGAACGGGAACCGCAGCTCCCCGGCTTTCGGGAGGATCACCTCGACCTACGACGCGCGCCAGCTGCAGCTCGGTGTGAAGGTAAGCTTCTAGAATGTCGAGCACCACGCGCCGCACGGTGGCGGTGTTGACCATCCTCGTCGCCCTGGGGTGCGCGACAACCGGCGCTCGCCAGGGCACACCGGGACGCAAACAGCTGGTCGCCCACCGTGGTGCGTCGGCCTATGCGCCGGAGCACACGCTCGAGGCCTACACCCTGGCGATCGAGCAGGGGGCCGACTACGTGGAGCAGGACCTCGCCGTCACGAAGGACGGCGTGCTGGTATGCATCCACGACCTCACGCTCGACCGGACGACCAATGTCGAAGAGGTGTTTCCGACGAGGTTCGTCGAAGACAAGACCGGCGCGGCGCCGGTCAAGCGGTGGCTGGTTGGTGACTTCACGCTCGCGGAAATCAAGCAGCTGGACGCCGGCTCGTGGTTCAACGCGAAGTTTTCGAGCGCGAAGATCCCGACCTTCCAGGAGGCGATCGACGCGGTCGGTAAGCGGGCCGGCCTCTATCCCGAGCTGAAGGATCCGGCCTTCTATCGGGCGCGCGGCGTGAGCCCCGAGAAGCTGCTCACGGACATCCTGAAGAAGAACGGGCTGCTGACAACGCTCGCGTCGGCGCGCGTCATCATCCAGTCCTTCGATGAAACCACCGTCAAGCTGCTCGCGAAGGACCTGCCCCAGGTCCCTCGTGTGCTCTTGGTGGAACCAACCAACGCGACGCGCATCGACACGCAGGAGAAGATCAAAGAGGTTGCCGGCTGGGCGACCGGCCTTGGTCCAAACAAGATGATCGTCGCGGCCCGTCCGGAGCTGGTGAAGTGGGCACAGGCAGCCGGCATGACGGTGACACCATGGACGTTCCGGTCGTCGAACACCGGGACGTTCCCGTCGGTGCGCGACGAGATGACGAAGTTCCTCTATGACTACGGCGTCGACGCCGTCTTCACCGACAACCCGGATCAGTTCCCGCGCAAGAGGAACTGACTTAACTTCCAACTACCAACCTCCAACCTCCGACTCGAACTTTTGGAGGTTGGGGTTTGGAAGTTGGAAGTTGAGCCGCGGAGCTTCACACGCGCAAGCAGCGTGTAGGGGCCGTTCGCGAACGGCACCTACAGCCCGATCACTCCGGCGGCAGTTGACCCGGCTGCGGAATCGGGGTCGCCGATTCCGCGCTGGTCGGCGTCAGCCCTTTCGGAAACCGATGCCCGATCAGTCCGTCATAGACCCAGCCCGCCGCGATGGCGCCGAGCGGCGGCGCTGCCAGCGGCACCCACCACCACCCGTTCGCGGCCCGGAATACGTCGCTGCCCCAGCCAGCCACGGCGGTGAACAGGCGTGGCCCGAAGTCCCGCGCCGGGTTGATGGCGTATCCGGCGTTGTAGCCGAACGACATCCCGATCACCATGACCAGCAGTCCGACGATCAGCGGTGCCATACCGGCTGCGGGCGGCGCATTGCGGGCATCCGAGATCCCCAGCACCACGAGCATCAGCAACGCCGTCCCGACGAACTGGTCGATGAACCCGGCGGGGAAGGGGGCGATGAAGGCCTGCGGGTAGGTCGCCCAGATCCCGGCCGTGCCCTGCGCGCCCGCGACCTGTCGGACGCCGCTGTCAAATGCGGTCAGGGCATCCATGTAGGTCAGGTAGACGACGGCCGAGGCGATGAACGCGCCAGCCACCTGCGCTCCGACGTAGGCGGCAACCTTGCTCCACGGGAAGCCGCGATGGACCGCGAGCGCGAGCGTCACCGCCGGATTGAGATGCGCACCCGAGACGCCGCCTGCGACGTAGCAGCCCATCGTGACCGCGAGCCCCCATGCCAGGTTGATCGACAGGTAGGTTCCGGCCGTCTGCCCGCTGAGCACGACCTGGGCGACGACACCGATGCCAAACACGATAAGGACGAACGTTCCGAGGAACTCCGCGAGTGCCTCCCGAAGGTACCCGCGCGTGGGCTCAGACATGATAAGTCTCCTGCTGAGAGTGAGAAAAGCAGCGCGGAGTATACAGTAGACAGCTCTGGAGACGACTGAACTCATGCAGTACATCCTTGCACTCGACCAGGGCACGACCAGCTCACGCGCGATCCTCTTCGACGCCAGCGGTGCCATCGCCGCGGTGGCGCAGAGGGAGTTCGAGCAGATCTTTCCGCAGCCCGGCTGGGTCGAGCACGATCCCGATCAGATCTGGGCGACGCAGAGTGCGGTCGCCATCGAGGTCCTCGGCCGCGCCGGCGCCGAGGCGAAGGACGTCGCCGCCATCGGGATTACCAATCAGCGTGAGACCGCGATCGTGTGGGACCGCGAGACCGGCCGCCCGGTCTGCAACGCGATCGTCTGGCAGGACCGGCGGACGGCCGAGTTCTGCGACCGACTGAAGGCGGACGGCCACGCCCCGATGATCACCGAGCGCACCGGACTGGTTGTCGATGCGTATTTTTCCGGCAGCAAGGTGGCCTGGATCCTCGACAACGTGCCCGGAGCCCGCACCCGGGCCGAGCAGGGCCACCTCGCATTCGGGACGGTGGATTCGTGGCTGATCTGGAAGCTGACCGGCGGCAAGGTCCACGTTACTGACGTCTCGAACGCGTCGCGGACGATGCTGTTCAACATCCACGAACTGGCGTGGGACGATGACCTGCTGCGGCTGCTGGGCGTGCCGCGAAGCATGCTGCCGGAGGTGCGATCCTCGAGCGAGGTCTACGGACGCGTGACCGCCGGTCTCGGGCTTGCCGACCTGCCGATCGCCGGGGTTGCAGGTGACCAGCAGTCGGCCCTGTTCGGGCAGATGTGCGTGTCGCCAGGACTGGCGAAGAGCACGTACGGCACCGGCTGCTTCCTCCTGCAGAACACCGGCAGCGTTCCCGTCCCGTCGACCAATCAACTCGTGACCACGGTCGCGTGGCAAATCAATGGACGGACGGAGTACGCGCTCGAAGGCAGCGTGTTCATCGGCGGCGCGGTGGTGCAGTGGCTGCGGGATGGTCTCGGCATCATCCAGCGTTCCTCCGATGTCGAAGCGCTGGCAACGAGCGTTCCGGACTCCGGCGGCGTTTACCTCGTCCCCGCATTTGCTGGCCTCGGCGCACCGCATTGGGATCCGTATGCGCGGGGAATGATGATCGGGATCACCCGCGGAACCACGTCGGCGCATATCGCCCGCGCCGCCGTCGAGAGCATCGCGTATCAGGTCGGCGATCTGCTCGACGCGGTCCAGGGGGACTCGGGAATGCCGCTTGCGGAACTGCGGGTGGACGGCGGCGCGTCGCGGAACGATCTTCTGATGCAGTTTCAGGCCGACCTGCTCGGCGTCCCGGTTGTCAGACCGGCGGTGACCGAAACGACAGCACTCGGCGCGGCGTACCTCGCGGGTCTCGCGGTCGGCTTCTGGCCGTCCGCGGCGGCAATCGCCGGACAGTGGCAGGTCGAGCGCCGGTTCGAGCCGGCGATGCCGCAATCGCAGGCCGCGAGCCTGCGCGCGCGCTGGCGCGAAGCGGTGGGTCGCGCGCGTGGCTGGGCGGGCAACGATCGCGCATGAATCGCGAAGAGATGCTGGCGCGCCTGGCACGCCACGCGGGCCCCTGGGACATCGTGGTCATCGGCGGTGGTGCGACCGGCGCCGGCATCGCCGTGGACGCTGCGACCCGCGGTTACAGCGTGGCCCTGCTCGAGCAGTCCGACTTCGGCAAGGGGACGTCGAGCCGCAGCACAAAGCTGGTGCACGGCGGCGTGCGCTACCTTCAGCAGGGCAACATCTCCCTCGTCCGTGAGGCGCTGCGGGAGCGGATGATCCTGCTCCGCAACGCTCGTCACGTCGTCTCGAATCTCCCGCTGGTCGTGCCGGCCTACGCGCACTGGGAGCGCGTGTTCTATGGCGCCGGCCTGACTGCGTACGATCTCCTCGCCGGCAGATCGGGATTTGGACGCTCAGCCGTGCTCTCCCGGCGCGCGACCCTCGAACGCCTTCCCGAGCTGCAGCCCGAAGGTCTTCGCGGGGGAGTGCTCTATTACGACGGCCAGTTCGACGACAGTCGACTGCTGATCAACCTGGTTCAGACGGCGGTCGAACATGGTGCGATGGTGCTGAACTACGTGCGCGTGACTGGCATCTCGGCAACGCATGGACGCGTCGACGGAGTGGTGGCGACCGACGAAGAGTCGGGGAACGAGCTCCGCCTCCAGGCGCGCGTCGTGATCAATGCCACCGGCGCCTTTGCCGATGGGGTCCGGATGCTCGCGACGTCCACGGCAGATCCTATGATCGCGCCGAGCCAGGGCGCACACCTCGTCCTCGACCGCAGCTTCCTGCCCGGACCGACCGCGTTGATGATCCCGCGTGTTGGCGACGGCCGCGTGATGTTTGCGATCCCGTGGCGCGGACACACACTCGTCGGGACCACCGACACGCCGATCCCGGCGCCGACGCTCGAGCCGCGGCCGCTTCGCGAGGAGGTGGACTTTCTGCTCCGCACGGCAGCGCGCTACCTGCGCCGCGCGCCAACCGCCCTCGACGTACGCAGCGTATTTGCCGGGGTCCGCCCGCTGATTCGACGGGGTGAGACAAGAATCACCGCCGCGCTCGCACGCGACCACACGATCGACGTCACGCCCTCGGGGCTGATCACCACCACCGGCGGCAAGTGGACGACCTACCGTCATATGGCGGAACAGACCGTAGACCGCGCCGCGTCTCTCGGCGGCCTGCCGTCGCGTCCGTCCATCACCGTGAGCCTTCCGGTGC
>JACDDJ010000383.1 GCA_013817065.1 Acidobacteriota bacterium | reverse complement strand
GGCGATATCCTGCTCGTACACGCTGGCGATTACGGCGGGCGGATCCGGTTCGACAAGCCTGGAGCGGTTGACAACTACCTGGTCTGGAAGGCGGCCGGCGACGGCGAGGTCACGATGAACGGGATCGACATCGCCGCAAGCCACATCTGGCTGGAGGGCCTCACGATCCGGAACCAGACCTACGCCACCTTCTCAATCGCTGCGCCCGATGACGTCGTCGTCAGTCGCTGCGGCTTCTACAACAACCATTATTCGATCTACCTGCAGCAGGGCGGCACGAACTGGTATATCGCCGACAACACAATCGTCGGCGATACCGACGCGCTCTCAGAGAGCTTCGACGGCGAAGGGATCGAGTTGAATCAGACGAGCGGACATACCGTTGCCCACAACAGCATTACCAATGTGGCCGACGGGATCTCGTATCCACTGCGCAACGTCGACATCCTGGGCAACGACATTTTCGATACGTCTGACGATGGCATCGAGGGGGATTACGGATACGCGAACGTGCGCATGTGGGGGAACCGGATTCATAACGCGCCGGCACCTGTGCCTGCTGCGCCAACTGAGCTCACCGCCAAGGCAGTCACCGGCACACGTATCGACCCCGCCTGGCGAGACAACTCGGACGGCGAGACCGGATTTGCGGTCGAGCGCTCCGCTGACGGGACCACGTTCGTGCAAGTCGCAACCGTCGGGGCCGGTGTGGTGAACTATGCGAACACCGGTCTCAAGCAGAACCGAACCTACTACTACCGCGTTCGCGCGTTCAACACGGCAGGGCATTCCGCCTTCTCGAACGTTGTCACGATGCGAACACTGCGCAAGTAAATCCCGACTCCTCGAAGATCCGCTTGCTCGGCTTGCAACGTCCGGGCATGCGGAGTGCGCTGCTACTCCGCCCGCAGCGCCTTCAGCGGATCGATCGACGTCGCGCGTCGCGCCGCGAACGGAGCAACGATTCGTTGTCGCCGCACCAGCTGCTAGCGCCCTTCGCCCATCACCAGGCCCTCGATCGTATGGGCCTGCACTAAGGGTTCGAGGCTCTCGACCACGCGGCAGATCAGATGCCGCTTTACGGTGTCCGGCAGCGAGGAGTAGTAAGCGCTCGTGAACTGCAGTCGTGCCGTTCGGCGTTCCGCGCATCCGGAGCGTCGACGCCGAGCACGAGCGTGTGGCGTGCGGTCTCGGTGACGTTCGGGGTGCCGCGGTGGATCGTCAGCGCCGAGCGCGCTGAAAAGCCTCCCATCTTCGGCATCTTGCGCTGGGCTCGACTCGTAGCGCGGGATTGCCGCTTCGGCGGGAACATCTCGTGTGCGAACTCGTCGGGCGCGTCCCACTGCGTGCCGACCGCCACCTCGAAGGGCCCCATGTCCTCTGTGACATCGACGGTCGTCGTTGAATGCAAGTGAATTGAGCCGGCGTCCGACGAGTGTCGCCTCGGGGCCGGAAAATCCCGGTGCCACGGCTGGTACGCGGCGCCCTGGAGCGGGACATCGAATCCGATCTCCACGATCTTGTAGTCGGGACCCAGCCCTTGAGCTCGTCGACCCACGACCGGCTGAATGCGCCTCGCAACGCGGTGATGCCATCGCCGTACAGCGTCCCCATGATCACTGAAGTGTCGAACATGTCCTCGTGCATCGTCGTGCCCCCCGGGGCGGAGTCTGCACGTTCGGCACCGGGCACGCGAGCTGAGGCGCAGGATGGAGCAATGGTTACTCACTGTCGCGGGCGCTCGGAATCAGTAAGGCGTGCTCCACACGAAGAACCGCCAGGCAAACCAGGCCTGGCCCAGGGCAAACAGTGCCACAAGCGCAACAAAGGGCCCGCCGCGGAGCCACGAGCCGAGCGCCAGGAAGGCGGGAAAGAGCAACGCTGTCATTCTCCCGGTCGCCGGCAGGTCGATCACCAGGGCGGGCGTGATATACGCGACCATCAGGACCGCGTAGAGCGGCTGCCGCCGCGCTGCCATCCATGTGGCGATCGCGATCATGAAGATGACGGCAACCAGCGTGAGCCAGTCGAGCGGATCCTGAGCCAGATACGCCGCGAGTCCATCCTCCTGAACGCGTTCCCAGCGGCGAACGACGAACCACCACGGGCGGAACACACCTCCCCACGCGCGCTGCGCGAGCGCCCACTCGAGGGCATTCCCGGTGAGCCGATGGACGTACGCTGAGTAGATCGCAGCGCCCGCAACCGGCGCCGCCGCGACGAACACCCATCCCCTCCGTTCCGTCCACGGGTGCGAGCGCCCGAGCAGGCGATCCGCGAGCAGCGCCGCGGTCATGGTCCAACCGTTCGGCCTGCTGAGACCGAGCACAAGTCCCCACAGCACGCCGACGCGAGTGTGGCCCTCTCGCCAGGCGAGTGTCACGGAGACGAGTGCCAGCAGTGCAAGCGATTCGGAATACGGGACGCTGAAGAAGAGCGAAAAGGGATACGTGGCGGCCAGCACACATGCCCTGAGCGCGGCCGAGGCGTTGCCGGCGTCGAGGCGGGCGAGGCGGAACAGCCGCCACATCGCCACGCTGAAGCAGGCGATCGATACGAGCACGCCACCCCACATCACGCGAACCGCACCGCTGCCGAACCAGTCCGGATCGCGCAGCAGCTTGGCCGGAATGGTGACGATGTCGCCGCCTGTACGCATCAGCAGCGGGTATGCCGGGAAGAACGCGATGTTCTGTTGCTCGCCCCCTCGCGTGGCGTCCCACCGATATCCCTGCCGCGCGATGCCGTAATACCACAGGCTGTCCCACCGTACGGGTAGGTTCTCGACGGCATTCCGTGAGAACGTCGGCAGACTTGAAAAGACCTGCGGAGAGGCCGTCGACGCGATCAGGCCAACGGCGAGCACTCCGAGGCGTGTCGCGACGACGAGCGCCAGCAGCCGCCGGTTAACCGGCCGGCGCAATCGCTCACGAGCTGCCGACCAGAGCACGGCGAAGATCGTCGGCGTTGGCCGGATCGCGTGGCGTACCACGAGCAGCCCGGCGCCGGCCCAGAACACCCAGGAGAGCAACAACGGCGGCCGCGGAGTCGGAAACAGAAACGAACCCGCCGTGTCACCGAGGAGCAGACAGACGATCGCGGCGACATCCATGCGCCAACGCACCGTGCTCTTGCGCTCGTCCGAGTTCAGCAACCACATGCCAGGACCTACATTGCCGGACCGCACGCGCATGAGCTGGCGTCGCGGATCAAAAGAAAAAGAAAGAGCACGCATGGTGAGCCGGACGATCTCGCGCATGGTACCATCCGCGAGAGGTCTCCTTCGGAGGCTTCTTCGTATACCGGGGCAATTCGCCACCAACCCGAGCCGCCGACAACCCACGCTACGGAATACCTCGGCCTTCCAGGGATTCATCGATGCCTGCAACACAACCTCGCCGTGACTCCGTTACTCGTGCCGTCATCATGGGTGCGGGCCCCGGGGGCCTTTGTTCTGCCTATGTACTCAGCAAGGCGGGCGTGCCCGCCGTGGTTCTGGAAAAGGCGCCGTTTGTCGGCGGCCTCGCACGAACGATCAAGAAACAGACCGAGGCCGGGGAGTTCAAATTCGATATCGGGGGCCACCGCTGGTTCACCAAGAATGATGAATTGAACGACCTGTTCCGGGAGATCGTCGCGGAGGAACTTCTCTGGGTCGATCGAATCAGCCGGATCTACTTCGACGGGAAGTATGTCGATTACCCGCTGAAGATATCCAATGCGCTCAAGGCGATCGGCCCGGTCGGCTCGGCCGTGGCGGCATTCGACTATGCGCGTACCCGACTGCGCCAGCAGCTTCGTCCGCAGCCGATCGTGTCGATGGAGGACGCCTACATCGATCAGTTCGGGCCTGCCCTCTACAAGCTCTTCTTCGAGCGGTATTCGGAAAAGGTCTGGGGACAGCCCTGCAGCCAGATGAGCGGCGACTGGGTCGCACAGCGGTCAAAGGGCATGTCTCTCGTGACCGCCGTGAAGGACGCGATCGTCCCGTCGAACGGGAAGGTCGTCAGCCTCATCGACAACTTCATGTATCCGCGGAACGGCTTCGGTCGATTGTCGGAGCGGATGGCGGACGGCATCGTTGCGATGGGCAACCAGGTTCGCCTGAATGCGGGTGTCGAGCGCGTCCATCGCGACGGCATGCGGGTGACCGGCGTCACGATCCAGACCGGCGATGGCCCGGAGTTCGTCGAGGGAGATGAGTTCGTATCCTCCGTCCCGCTCACCTACCTGGTCCAGATCATGGACCCGCCGGCTCCTCCGGAAGTCATCGAGGCCGCAAAGAAGCTGACCTTCCGGAATATCATCACCGTCAATTTGATGATCAGGCGCCGGCAGGTGACACCTGACACATGGCTGTACGTGCACGACCGCAACATCCTGTTCGGGCGCCTGCACGAGCCGAAAAACTGGAGCCCCGCGATGGTGCCAGGCGACGAGTACACGTCGATCGTCGCGGAGTACTTCTGCTCGTTCGGAGACGCCATCTGGGAGATGACCGACGAGCAGCTTGTCGACCAGACCGTCGGCCACATGGTCAATGACCTCAAATTCATCGCGCGCGATGAGGTGATCGGCGGCTTCGCCGTGCGGGCTCCACGCGCCTACCCGGCATACGTCCTCGGCTACGAAGCGCCGCTCCAGGTGACGAAGCGCTTTATCAGCGCCTTCGAAAATCTCCAGATCATCGGCCGCTACGGCACTTTTCGCTACAACAACACGGATCATTCGATCGAAACAGGCCTCCTGGCAGCGAAGAACCTCCTCGGCGAACACAACGACCTCGATCGCGTGAACGCGGATCAGGAATATCACGAGATCAAGCGCGTCCCCCGCCCGGCGAATCCTGCGGCGGGATGAACTCGCCACGCCGCCGTTTCCTCGCGGTGTTGATGGCAGCGTACGTGGCAAAGCAGGTCGTCACGGCTGTCGTGTTCCCGCCGTTCACCGGCCACGACGAAGTCGCGCATTTCGAGTACGTCCGGGTGGTTGCGACCGACGGTCGCGTGCCGACCCTCTACTCCCACACCATGCCGGCCGACCTGTACGAGTATCAGGATTACGCGATCACATGGGACGAGCCGGAGGGCGTGCCTCTGTACACGTCGGTTCACCCGCCGCTGTATTACGCCATGATGGCGCCGATCTACCGAGCCGCGCGCGGCAACTCACCCGAGACGATACACTACATCC
>JACDDJ010000382.1 GCA_013817065.1 Acidobacteriota bacterium | reverse complement strand
GTTCGGAGCTCGGCGCGAGCGTCACTACGCTGGCCGAACTGCTCGGCCGCTCCGGGTATCGAACCGGCGCGTTCGTGGGGTCATTCGTGCTCGACGCGCGATTCGGGCTGGGTCGAGGCTTCGACGTGTACGACGACCGCGTCGGCACTGAGCAGGGGGCGGTAACCTTCGGCTTCGTGGAGCGATCCGCGGACCGCGTCCTTCGAGCCGCCGCCGACTGGCTGGTCCGGCCTGACATAACGCAAGGCGGCTCTCCCTGGTTTGCCTGGGTACACCTGTTCGATCCACACACGCCCTACCGCGCGCCGCGCACCATCGTCGATTCGGCCTACGACAACGAGGTCGCGTTCGCTGACGCGGAGCTGGGATCGTTCCTCGAAGAGCTCAGGAAGGCGGGCCTCCTCACACGTACGCTCATCGTCGCGCTCTCGGACCATGGCGAAGGGTTGGGCGATCACGGTGAGGAGACGCACGGCCTGTTCGCCTACGAATCCACGATCCGCATTCCGCTGATCATGAGCGGGCCGGGCCTGCAGCCGGCGACCGTAACCGGCCTGGCCGCACAGGCGGATCTTCTCCCCACGATTGCCGACCTGGTGGGCATCGAGCCGTCCGCGGGGCTCGATGGGCGATCTCTCCTTCCGTCGATCCGGGGTGAGGCCCCTGGCAACGAGGCGATCTATTTTGAGGCCCTCGACGCACACCTCACCCGGAACTGGGCGCCGCTGACGGGGATCGTGTCCGATGACTGGAAGTACATAGACCTGCCGATTCCCGAACTGTTCGATCTGTCGCGGGATCCCGGTGAGCAGGCGAACCGTGCGGCGGAAGAGCCCGATCGCACCACCGCCCTCGCGCGCCGGCTCGAGGGCTGGAAGAGCGCTGAGGTCCCGACCGCCGCACGCGAACTGGACCCCGACGCCGCGGCCAGACTCCGATCGCTTGGATACACGGCGTCGAGCGCGCCGACGCGCAAGGGGCAGCATACGGAAGCGGATGATCCGAAGCGCCTCGTTGACGTGGACCGACGCTTCCAGACAGCGCTGCACCTGGTGGGCGACGGTCGTCACGCGGAGGCGGCGGCGCTTCTGCGAGAGGCAATCGACCGACGTCCCGACTTCACGGCCGCGTGCCTGGCGCTGGCCTCGGTCTACATAGAAAGCGGTCAGGCTCCGGAAGCCGTCAACCTTCTGCGCGCGGCAGCCCGACGAGGCCTGTCGGACCCCAAGCTGCAGGAACGGCTGGGCGCCGCGTTGCTTGCCAGCGGCGAGCCGACGCGCGCGGCGTCGGTGCTCGAGCCGCTGTCAGGCGACGGCGCAAGCGTTGATACGCTGAACACTCTGGCCGTCGTCTATGCGGAAATGGGCGCCCGCGATCGTTCACGCGTGCTGTTCGGGCGGGCCCTTGCGAAAGCGCCGCGCGCGGCGTCGATCTGGAACAACCTTGGGCTGCTGGAGCTCGCTGCCCGGCGCATGCCGCAAGCAGCCCAGGCGTTCGAACGTGCCGTTGACGCTGACCCAGCATTCGCACCGGCATGGGCCGCTCTTGGAGCGACACACGTGAACCGCGATCCTGCACGCGCGATCACCGCCTGGAAGCGAGTTGTCGAGCTCTCTTCAGCCGACTACGACACGTTGTTCAATCTGGGGATGCTGCTCTGGCAATCCGGGCGCCGTGACGAGGCGCGGCCGTACCTCCAGCGCTTTGTCGGCGCTGCACCGCCCTCGCGCTACTCAGCCGACATCGCCGACATTCGCCGGATGCTGGCCGGTGCGCGTGGCGATCGACCCTCTCGATGAGACAGCCCGCGGCTGGACTCACGATCGGGTTTGGAGTGCGGGAGCGTTCTCTCGATCGCCTGGTCCTTCTGCTCGAAACAGTGACCTCGCTGCGCACTGATGAACGGATGCCGCCAGCACCCTCGTGGATCGTGCTTACGGCCCTGCGTCTAGTTGGGCCGGAATGCCGGCCTGGTACCCAGCGCACATACGGGCATGGTGGTTCCGAGTTGTCACCAACCTCGCGCTGGACCATCTCAGACGCCACAGCCATGGCGTGAATTGGACCTCCTGGCGGCGCGCGAGCGCGCCTCCGCGGACCGTGAATTTGTCGCTTCTTCTGCGGCGCTCAAGGGAAGCCCTGAAATGAGGGCAATCGCTCGAGCGCATTTGATGGTCTGCTTCGCTTGCACGCTGCGAAATTTGCACGTCAACGAAGCTGCCGGGCGTTTTGCACCAGCGAGTGTTCCGCCTCATGGACGACGTCTTGGACTGACGCCTCCGCGCGTGCCTGCCAAACTGAATAGGCCACTCAATATCCGTCCCACCCGCCGCAAACGTTTTAGTAGCATGCTTCCCAGCGCTGTTGCCGTTCAGATGGAGACCGTAGTCGGAAGGGGGCGAATCCGCGCCGACGTCTATGGTGAACGCGGGGCCATCTTTTTATTGCTTCACGGAATTCCAGGGTCGCGTGACACATGGCGCGCCGTTGCGGCTGGTCTCGGCAGCTCGGCCCGAGTGATCGTGCCTGACTTGCCGGTCTTCGGTCAGTCCGACGAGCCAGTGTCCTTCATGCACGCCCAGGAGTACGCAGCCTCCCTGCTCGGGTTCATGCACATGAACGGACTGGAGTCGGTGCACCTCGTCGGCCATGATTTTGGCGGTCCAGTTGCCTGCGCTCTCACAAGCATCGCGCCAAATCGCATCAAGACCCTGACGCTCATCGCGACCAACGTGTTTCCAGACACGCCTATCCCGGTGCCTTTCAGGATCGCAAAAATTCCGGGCCTCGGTTCCCTCGCCTTCAGAATGATGATGGGCAGGTGGGGACTCACGACGATGTGGTGGGCTGCGGTCGCAAACAAGAAACAGTTTCCCTGGTCTCGCTATCGGGCCGGACTCGAGCAGCCAGGTATCTGGGGGAATCGTGATCCGTTCTTCTCGACTCAGGTTGGCAGAAGAACCGCGCGTGCCATTCCGTCGGCGCGCTATGTCGAAATCGCCGGGGCCGGGCATTTCGTTCCCCAAGAGTACCCTGGAGACGTGGTTCAGGAACTGAAGGTGATCGCTTCGCTTCCGTGACATATGGAAAACCATCGTTTCCACAAGAAGGTGTCTTTAGCGACCGCAGTACTCATGCTCGCGAATCTGCTCCGATTGGGATCCACGCGGCTGTGGGCGCGCTGGTGGTTTGGTTGCGCACAACATATCAGCAGCCGGCGGGAAGCGTCCCAGTTGCAGCACGCTTTCCGAGCCGTCCGAGCCCCCCAATCAAAAGAAACTACATATTGTATTATGTAGACTCAAACGAGGGTGACGGATATGAGAGAACAGAGCATTGGCATTCGCGAGCTCAAAGCCCGGCTGAGCCAGTGTGTGCGCGACGTGAAGGACGGGGCCACGATTGTAGTGACCGAACATGGACGTCGCGTGGCACGGCTCGTCCCTGACACTGGATCGGTCGACGACCGCCTCGGCGCGCTGAAGGACTCCGGTTCCATCCTGTGGAGCGGCCGGCGCCTCGGCGGTCGAGGAGCGACCGTACGCACGATAAAGAAGCCGACCGTTGCCGACATTCTGGTGGAGAACCGAGGGTGATCCTGTACCTGGATGCCAGCGCCATCGTGAAGCGCTACGTCGCAGAGGCCGGCTCGAAGGACATCATCGCGCTCGTCGACGACGCCGGTGTGGTGGCCACCTCGATGATCAGTCGTGCGGAGGTCGCCGCGGCGTTCGCGCGGGCAGTCCGCCTCGGTGTGCTCGATGACGCAGGCGGACGGCGCGCGCAGCGACGCTTCGCGCGCGAGTGGCCGGACTTTGTCAGGATTCTCGTCACCGAGGCGTTGGTATCTCGAGCCGACGCTCTCGCATGGAGTCATGGCCTTCGTGGCTACGACGCTGTTCAGTTAGCATCGTCGATGACGTGGCAGGACGCGATCGGGCAGGACGTGGTCCTGGCGACGTTCGATCAACAGCTCACGAAGGCCGGTTCGGACGCTGGCCTCCGGGTGTGGCCAGAAGAACGAGAGCTGAACAGGGCTCGGCCGACGAGATGAGCCACCTTGCGTGCGGACATAATGGGGGCTGCTTCGCCGCCTTGTCGCTTCTGTTCATAGCGGCAGCGAAGTCGGCGGGCGATTTGATGAGGCGCCGAAAACATGGAACGTCAACAGATCGGGCAGACCCCGCAGCAAGGTCCATACGCTGCCGCGAAACTCGACTTCGCCGGCGGTGAAGACCGCCTTGTCGCAGTGAGGTGCGGCGATCGACACATTTCTCGCCAGGGCCGCATCGAAAAAGGCGCCAGCGACCATTCCTTTACTCGAACTGCAATCCGAACCCACCCACCGTCCTTGGCAGCGCCGAGTACACCGCGTAGCGAGTGCCGAGTACTGGCCCACGGGACATCCGACCAACAGCATCATCAGGACAGCGCCTTTCCATCCGAGCTTGCGCCACAAGTACAGCGCTCCGGCCACACCGGGAAGCTCGAGTCCAGCAATCTGGAACTTCTCTTCCACCCGGTCGACCTGCTCATGCGATGACTTCTTCCTGGTCCCGTCCGGCCCGACGCTACTTGCCGCTGACATAAGGATGGTCCCCGCAACTACTGGGAACACGAGGAAAGTGAGGCTGTTGAGGAAGTTGGCGTCTGCGCCTGCCCCATGCTGCACACCGGACGGCGAGTAGCTCCAATGCGTTCAGCGCTATACGCCGATCGAGGTATTGTCGCGCACGAAAGGCGCCGACAGAAGTAGGATTGGCTGGCCTGAGATGACGATTCCCGCCGGCAGCCGCCTCGGCCCGTACCAGATTCTTTCCCCCCTTGGCGCCGGCGGGATGGGCGAAGTCTACCGCGCGCGAGACACTCGTCTTGGCCGCGAGGTGGCCATCAAGGTTCTGCCGAGCGAGCTTTCATCCGACAAAGACCGACTGCGCCGCTTCGAACAGGAAGCGCGCGCCGCCTCCGCCCTGAACCATCCCAATATCGTCACGGTTCATGACATCGGCGAGGTCGATTCCGCGCCGTACATGGCCATGGATCTGGTGGACGGCAAGACGGTTAGAGAGCTGATCGTGTCCGGACCGCTCCCTGTCCGCAAGCTCCTCGCGATCGCCACTCAAGTGGCCGACGGCCTGGCCAAGGCCCACAGCGCAGGAATCGTGCACCGGGACTTGAAGCCTGAGAACCTCATGATG
>JACDDJ010000381.1 GCA_013817065.1 Acidobacteriota bacterium | reverse complement strand
CGTGTGGGATTGCTTTCGACGCGGACGGGATCCTGTTCGTCGGCGACCGCTCCGGATCGATCCTGCGCGTGGGCGACGGGAAGACGTCCGTTGTGGCCTCCATCCCTCCGAGCATTGCGGCCTTCCACCTGGCATTTGGACCCGACGGTGCACTGTTTGTGACCGGTCCAACACTGAACACGCGAGATGCGATCTATCGCGTATCGCCGACCGGTGCCGTGGAGGTCTTCTATGGCGGCTTCGGGCGTCCACAGGGGATGGCCTTCGACGAGGCCGGACGCCTGTACGTCGCGGACGCGATTGCCGGGACCGGCGGCCTCTATCGGTTCGCGGCCGACGGCGGCGAGCCCGAATTGCTCGTGGCTGCCGGCGGCCTGGTCGGCTTGGCGTTCAGCCCTGACGGCGCCCTCGCGGTCGCCTCAGGCGATACGGTCTACCGCTTCAACCTCTGAGGCCGGCAGCCGCTCGATCGTGAAGTTCATGAAGCCGTACACGATCGCCACCATCGGATTGATCCAGTTGAAGAAGGCAAACGGCGCGTAGGTCAGCGTAGCGACGCCCAGCGTCTGCGCCATGAAGGCGCCACACGTGTTCCACGGCACGAGCACGGACGTCAGAGTGCCGGCGTCTTCGAGGGAGCGGGAGAGGTTCTTCGGGTGCAGACCCCGACGCTTGAATTCGGCGCGGAACATGCGCCCCGGCAAGACGATCGCGATGTACTGATCCGACGCGATGACGTTCATCCCGATCGCCGTGCAGATCGTGGCTGCGATCAGACTGCCGGTGCCGCGCACGGCACCGAGGATCGTCGCCGCGATCTGCTGCAGCATGCCGGTCGTCTCCATTACCGCGCCGAACATCATCGCCGACAGGATCAGCCAGACGGTCGTCAGCATGCTCGACATGCCGCCGCGCGTCAGCAGGTCGTCGAGCGTCGCATTCCCCGACTCCAGCTTGAAGCCGTCGAACAGCGACATCCAGGCTCCCTTGAGGAGCGCGACCGGGCGAGGCAGGTCGGTCTGCCCTACGTACGTGAGCACGGCGTCCTGCTGGAACAGAACGGCGAAGAGACATCCAACCAGCGCGCCGATGAGCAGCGCCGGGAAGGCTGGCATCTTCGCGACCACCAGGCCGAGCACGACGACGACGGGGAGCAGCAGGTGGAGGCCGATGTTGAACTGCGCCTCAATCGACTGCTGGATGCCGGCCACCGATGTCGTGTCGCTCGGGACCGTACCTGTGAATCCCAGGATCGCGAACAGCACGAGCGCAATCAGGATGCTCGGTACCGTCGTCCACATCATGTGCCTGATATGGGTGAACAGGTCGGTGCCCGCCATGGCCGGCGCGAGGTTCGTCGTGTCGGAGAGTGGCGACATCTTGTCGCCGAAGTAGGCCCCTGAAATCACGGCGCCGGCCGCGAGCCCGGGGTTCAGCCCCTGCGCCGTGGCGATACCGATCAGCGCCACGCCGACAGTACCCGCCGTCGTCCACGAACTGCCGGTCGCGAGCGACACGAAGGCGCAGATCAGGCACGCGGCGGCAAAGAAGATCGACGGCGTCAACAGCGACAATCCGTAGTAAATCATCGTCGGCACGGTGCCGGCGAGGATCCAGGAGCCGATCAGCGATCCCACGACCAGCAGGATGAGCACCGCCCCGAGTGAGAGCGAGATACCGTGAACGATGCCGGCTTCGAGTTCCTTCCAGGTGAAGCCGTTGCGGATGCCGATGACGATGCCGACTGCGGCTGAGAGGATCAGCGCGATCTGACTGGGCCCGCCCGAAGAGTCGTCGCCAAAGAGGTACACGCCGGAGGCGAGCAGGCCGATAAGCACCAGGATCGGAATGAGGGATTGAAACAGGCTTGGCGCCCGTCCGGACGTCGTTGGCATCACAGGACTTTACCGCAACTGATGGGTTTGGAGGCGCCCTCAGCCTCAACCGTTCGCACATTTCGCGTGATAAAATCGCTGTTTTGCTGATCCCGACGATTCCTCACCTCTGAACATGGCGCACGACTGGATCGCGGTCCGCGGGGCCCGGGTCCATAACCTGAAAAATGTGGATGTCGACATCCCACGCGACAAGCTCGTCGTTCTGACTGGGCTGTCGGGTTCGGGAAAGTCGTCGCTTGCCTTCGACACGATTTACGCGGAAGGCCAGCGGCGGTATGTCGAATCGCTGTCGTCGTACGCGCGTCAGTTCCTCGAGCAGATGGAGAAGCCGGACGTCGATCTGATCGACGGTCTGTCGCCAGCCATCGCCATCGAGCAGAAGACGCCCGGGTCCAACCCGCGATCCACCGTCGGCACCGTCACCGAGATCTACGACTACCTGCGGCTGCTGTTTGCGAACATCGGCGTGCCGCACTGCCACCTGTGCGGCCGCGAGATCGCGTCGCAGTCGCTCGAGCGGATCGTCGACATGGTGATGCTCGCGCCGAACGACGAACGGGTGAATGTGCTGGCCCCAATCGTCCGCGGACGCAAAGGGGAGTTCAAAAAGGAGCTCGCCGGGCTCAGGGCGAAGGGATTCACGAAGGTCCGCGTCGATGGGCAGATGCGTTCGCTCGACGACGACCTCAAGCTCGATCGCCGGCGCAATCACACCATCGAGATTGTGGTCGATCGCCTGGTGATCAAGAGCGGCGTTGAACGGCGCCTCGCCGAGTCGGTCGAGATCGCGCTCAACCTCGCCGAAGACATCGTCATCATCAACACCCTGGACGGGGGCGACCGGTTGTTCTCTCGTCGTCTCGCATGCACGTTCTGCGGCGTGAGCATGCCGGAGATGACACCCCGCGCGTTCTCGTTCAACTCGCCGCACGGAGCCTGTCAGGAGTGCCAGGGCCTCGGCGCGGTCTACGATTTCGACCCAGGCCGTTTGGTGCCCGACGAGTCGCTGTCGCTGCAGGACGGCGCCATCGCGCCGTGGGCCAAAGGCGATCGAAAACTCGTGCGCGAAGCCCTCGCCACTCTCAGCCGCACGTTCGGGATCGACCTGGCGCTGCCTTTCGAGCGCCTGCCGCGAAAGATCCGGGACCTCGTGTTCTTCGGCGCGGCCGGTAAGCGGCCATCGGAATCGGCGCCGGAAGTAGCGCCGAAGAAGGGGAAGAGAACCACCGAGGCAAGCCCGTTCGGCGCCGGCTTCGAAGGGCTGGTTCCAAACCTCCGGCGGCGTTACGAGGAGGGCACCTGGCTCGACCAGGAGAACCTCGAGCCGTATCGTTCGTTGCGTCCATGCCCGACCTGCGCGGGTGACCGCCTGAAGGCGCAGAGTCTCGCGGTCCGCGTCAAGGGGCGCACCATCTCGGAGTACGTGAACCTTGCCATCAGCGCCGCCGTCCACGTTTTCGATGGCATCGAGCTTACCGACCGCGAGGCACTGATCGCCAGCCGCATCATGCGCGAGATCCGCGACCGCATCCACTTTCTGGACGATGTCGGGGTTGGATACTTGAGCCTGGCGAGAAGCGCCGCAACACTTTCCGGCGGTGAAGGGCAGCGGATTCGCCTCGCGACCCAGATTGGCTCGAACCTGACGGGTGTGCTGTATGTGCTGGACGAGCCGTCGATCGGGCTGCATCAGCGGGACAACCGCGCTCTGCTCGCCACGCTGGCGCGCCTCCGCGACCTCGGCAACACCGTCCTGGTCGTCGAGCACGACGAAGAAACGATCCGCACCGCGGACTACGTCGTGGACCTTGGCCCCGGGGCCGGTGAGCACGGTGGAGAGGTGATCTTTCAGGGTCCGCCCGCGGGACTCCTGGCAAACGGCAATCATTCCCTGACCGGTGCCTATCTGCGCGGGGAGAAGAGCATCCAGACGCCGGGCACCAGGCGCAAGCCGACCCGAGGCGAGCTCGTGATTCGTGGCGCGCGCGAAAACAACCTGAAGGATGTAGATGTCGCGATTCCCCTCGCTGTTCTTACGACCGTGACCGGTGTGAGCGGATCGGGGAAGTCGACGCTGATCAACGAGATCCTCTACCGGTCGCTGGCGCGAACGTTCTTCCGAGCGGGTGACGAACCGGGCGCGCACTCCGGCATTGAGGGCGTGGATCAGCTCGACAAGGTGATCCAGATCGACCAGTCGCCGATCGGCCGTACGCCCCGATCGAATCCGGCAACCTATACCGGGCTGTTCACGTTCATCCGCGATCTGTTCGCGATGTTGCCCGAAGCGAAAACGCGCGGCTTCCGTCCTGGTCGCTTCTCCTTCAACGTCAAAGGCGGGCGCTGCGAGGCGTGCCAGGGCGATGGCGTCATTGCGATCGAAATGCACTTCCTGCCGAATGTCTACGTCACCTGCGAGCAGTGCAAGGGGCGGCGGTACAACCGCGAGACGCTCGAGATCCAATATCGCGGCAAGTCGATCGCCGATGTGCTGGATCTCACGGTTGATCAGGCACTGCCGCTGCTCGAGAACTTTCCGCCGATCGCCAACAAGCTCCGAACGCTGCAGGACGTCGGTCTCGGCTACCTCCAGCTCGGACAGTCAGCAACGACATTGAGCGGCGGCGAAGCCCAGCGGGTGAAGCTGTCGAAGGAGCTGTCACGCCGCGGCACCGGGCGGACACTTTACATTCTCGACGAGCCGACGACCGGGTTGCACTTCGCCGACACGCACAAGCTTCTGGACGTGTTGAACAAGCTCGTCGATCAGGGCAACACGGTGGTGGTCATCGAGCACAACCTCGACGTGATCAAGTCGGCGGACTACGTGATCGACCTCGGGCCGGAAGGCGGCGCCGGGGGCGGACGCATTGTGGCCACCGGGACTCCTGAGAAAGTGGCTAGCAGCCGAGAATCCTTTACGGGGCGTTTCCTCGCCGAGATTCTCGGATCCCAGCGCGAGGTCAATCCCTCCGAAGCGGGCGGACCGGATGCAGCCGCTCCTGCTTCGGCTGGCAGTGCAGCGGGCAAGAGGCCACGCAAGCGGGTGGAAGCATCATGAACATGTCACCCGCCAACATGCGTGAACGACCCATCGGCAGCAACCTTGGAGGTGGGATGTCTACGACAGGCGCGCACAAGCTGCTGTGGTCTATTAGCCACACTTTCGAGTTTCAAGGCTGTGGCTCCCCAGCCACATCCGCGCCGGAGTCGGTATCGCATCAATCAAGGTCAACATCGTTAAAGTCCTACCAGGCAATAACTTACAGCTATAATTTTTGGGCCGAAAAGCATGGCAGAG
>JACDDJ010000380.1 GCA_013817065.1 Acidobacteriota bacterium | reverse complement strand
GTTACGGACTATAGGGGATGCGGACGCGCTTCCAACACAACGGAGACATGACGATGGTTTCATTCAAACTCTTCGGCCGATTGCTGGTGTTCGTCGCAACGGTGCTGGCGAGCGGATCAGTGTACGCGCAGGAGCTTCCGGTCGAGTACAACAGCGTACTGACGACGCTCAATAAAACCGGTGATTTCAAGGATGGCGTGCTGAAGGTGAACATTCCACGCAACGACCTGCGCGTCACCATCGGCCAACGCCCTGCCCCGACACCGTTCGGCTTTGGCGGGTGGGTGGCGCTCACGAAAGGCGAAGGGGGACACGACGTGATGATGGGCGATCTGGTGCTCACAGAGGACGAGGTCAATCCGGTCATGTCGGCCATTCTGGACAACGGCCTGGATGTGACCGCGCTGCACAACCACTTCTTCTGGGAGCAGCCGCGTGTGTTCTACATGCACGTGCACGGGATGGGCAGTCCTGCGGATCTGGCGAAGCGGCTCAAGCCGGCAATCGACCTGATCGATCAGGCAGCCAAGCGAGCCCAGGCACCCGCGGCAACTCCTGCGGCCGGCGCGGCGTCGGCAGGGCTCGATGGCGCGGCACTCGCTAAGATCATCGGCCATCAAGGGGAGCACAACGGGTCGGTCTACAAGATCACGATCGGCCGGCCTGATCTCAACGTGCGGGAACACGGCGCAGTCATCAACGCGCGGATGGGTCTCAACACGTGGGCGGCATTCGCGGGAAACGATGCTGACGCGATGGTTGCCGGCGACGTGGCCATGCTCGAGCATGAGGTTACACCTGTCCTCAAGGCGCTCCGCGCGAACGGCATAAACGTGGTCGCTATCCACCACCACATGACCGACGTGAAACCAGTCATCATCTTCCTCCACTACTTTGGGACGGGTTCGGCGGCGAAGCTCGCGCAGGGGGTGCGCACGGCTGTCGATCTGCTGGGGAAGTCGCCGAACAGCAAGCAGTGAGACTGCGACGATGGGTCTCGACAGTCATACTCGGCTTCGCAGCCGGCCTCCTGAACAGCGCCCCGACCGCTGCGCAGGACGCGCCGGCGCCCACGCTCCGGGTGGGCGTGCTACCCGGCAGCGTGAAGATCGATGGGTTGCTCGACGAACCTGCGTGGAGTGCGGCAGAGTCGATCGACAGCTTTACGCAAACCGATCCGATGGAAGGCGCGCCGGCGTCGGCGCGGACCGAGTTCGAGTGCTCGCGGACGCCAAGGCGCTCCTGATCGGGATTCGCTGTGACGATCCGGATCCTTCCGGCCTCGTCAGCTTCAGCGTTCGTCGTGACGCCCCACTCAACTCGGAGGATCACGTGCGGATCGTCCTCGGGCCGTTTCTGGACGGCAGATCGGGATATGTCTTTGCTGTCAACCCGAGCGGCGCACGCTACGACGCCTTGATCAACCCAGGCGGTGAAACCGAGAAGGTTGAGTGGGACGGCATCTGGGAAGCGGCGACGCAGCGAACCGCGTCGGGATGGAGCGCGGAGATCTGGATACCCGTCCAGACCCTGAGTTTCAATCCCGACTTGCGTGAGTGGCACTTCAACGTGCAACGGCGCATTCAGCGGAAACTCGAAACCGACCGCTGGGCATTCCCGGCGCGCCAGTACCAGGTGACGCAGACGAGCCGGGCGGGCCGACTGACCGGCCTTCCAGGGTTCGACCTCGGTCTCGGCCTGACCGTGCGACCGTCAATTACGTCTGGGGGCGGAATTCCTGCGCCAGACGCGTCGCTTAACGGCGAGTTCCAACCGAGTCTGGACGTGACGCAGCGGCTCGGTGCGAATGTGCTCGCCTCGGTCACAACCAACACCGATTTCGCCGAAACCGAGGTCGATACTCGTCGCACGAATCTCACGCGGTTCCCATTGTTCTTTCCCGAAAAGCGAACCTTCTTCCTGGAAGGCGATGACATCTTTGCGTTCGGCCTTGGACTGAATCAGGACATTCTTCCGTACTTCAGCCGCCGCATCGGCTTGGTCGGCGGCCGCGAGGTGCCGATCCTGGGAGGCAGCAAGATCAACGGCCGTGCCGGACACACGAACTTCGGCGGCCTCGTGGTCGGCACGAACGACGTGCGAGGCGTGGTGGACAACAAAGCGCTGATGGCGGTCGGCCGTGTGAAGCAGAACATCTGGC
Source organism: Acidobacteriota bacterium (assembly GCA_013817065.1). Classification (GTDB taxonomy): domain Bacteria; phylum Acidobacteriota; class Vicinamibacteria; order Vicinamibacterales; family 2-12-FULL-66-21; genus JACDCA01. The sequence continues at coordinate 3,049 of JACDDJ010000380.1, read as the reverse complement.
GCGAGTCATGGGTGGGCGCGATCGCGACGGTCGGGGACCCGTTGGGACGCAGCGGGAGCTGGCTGACGGGCGCGGATTTCACGTACGCCACGTCGCGCTTCCGCGGCAACAAGAATCTGCTGATCGGGGGGTGGGGTCTGGCGACGGGACGCGATGAGCTTGGCAACGACGCGACCGCTCACGGACTCAAAATCGATTATCCAAACGATCTCTGGGACATCGCGTTCACCTACAAGCGCATTGGACGGGACTTCGAGCCTTCGCTTGGGTTCGTACCTCGCCCTGCGGTGCACCTGTACAACGTGAGCGTGAACAATCGCACGCGGCTCGCGCGCGGACCCATTCAACAGCTGTTTCACGAGCTCGAGCCATTCGTCGCAACAGACCTGTCGGGCCGGTGGGAAAGCTACCGCGTGTTCTTCGCTCCCATAAACTGGCGCTTTCGCAGTGGTGACCGTTTCGAGTTCAACGTGAACCCGACAGGCGAGCGGCTCGTCGAGCCGTTTGAAATAGCGGACGGGGTGGTCATCCCGCCAGGCTCATATCACTGGAAGCGACACCGTCTTGAAGTAGGTACCGCGCAGAAGCGGCGCTTGTACTCGCAAGTGACCTGGTGGTTTGGCGATTTCTACAACGGCGACTTGAACCAGATCATCTGGACAGGAGCCTGGAACCCTGCGCCGTTGGTCACGGTGGAGTTCACCGGGGAACGCAACATCGGTCGGCTGGAATCCAGACGATTCACCCAAACGCTCGTCGGGAGTCGACTGCGAGTCAACGTCTCGCCGGATTTCTCGGTGTCGAGCTACGTGCAGTACGACACGGATAGCGATTCCGTCGGTGTCAACACGAGGCTGCGATGGACCTTCAGCCCAGCCGGCGACCTGTTCATCGTGTACAACCACAACGTTCGCGAACTGCTGCAGCGGTGGCGACTCGATTCCAATCAATTGCTGGTGAAGTTCCAGTACGCACTCCGCTACTGAACGAGGTCACGGATTGAGCCTTGCGGCCAAAGAGTTTGAAAATAAGATCGAGACTATTCAGCCTGATCGCTGCTGGTGGCTGGTTCTTCAGGCGCTGTCTCCCACGACGTCGCTGGCGCAGTAGCCACCTCCAGGCCGCCGGACCGTGGCAGCACCCACCAGGGAGCTCTAAGCCGCGGAAGGTGACGTCAGAGGATCTCCCGTCAAAGGATGTTGTTATCTCATTTGGCTGTGACCTTTCACCCAACATGCCTTCGCGCATAGCGTCGTTCCGGTCCTTTCTGGGACTCAATCGCAACGTGGCCGTCCTGGCGGCGAGCCTCTTCGGCCTCGCACTTGGTGAAGAATTGTGGCAAGCCTACATCCCCACCTACCTCACAGCGCTCGGCGCCAGCGGTCTCGTCGTCGGTCTATTCGGCTCCTGCAAAGATCTGCTCGACAGCATTTATCAGTATCCAGGCGGATGGCTTGCGGACCGTGTCGGCCGGCGCCGTGCCTTGCTTATCTTCACCGCCCTAGCGATGGCCGGCTATGTTACCTATGCAATCGCGCCAAGCTGGCCGTTCGTCTTCGTCGGGCTGCTGGGCGTGATGGCGTGGAAGTCGGGCGCGTTTCCTTTGACCTTCGCCGTCATCGGGGACTCGCTGCCGCGTGAACGCCGCGCGATCGCGTTCAGCGTGCAATCGATACTCGTACGGGTGCCGCGGGTGATCGGCGCGCCGATGGGTGGGCTACTAATTGCGAGCCTGGGCATCGTCGCGGGCATCCGCGCCGCCCTGCTAGCCACGGTGCTACTGGCGCTCGTAGTAGTCGCGGTGCAGGGCTACGGCTATCGCGACGATCGCGACGTTCCCCGGCGCGACGATTCCACGGGCATGCGGGCGGTCTTTGCCGCCATGCCGCCGTCCCTCACACGGCTGCTGGTGGCGGACTGTCTTGTCCGGATTGGCGAAGGTCTCGCCACGTCGTTCATCATCCTGTTCGTCACGCAAACCCGTAGCTTTTCTGTCGTCGAGTACGGCGCGCTCTACGCCCTGCAGCAAGCGGTGGCAATCGCCTTTTACCTCCCAGGAGGTCGTATCGCGGACATGACAGGGCGCGGTCCGCTCGTCGCGCTCACGTTTGTCTTTTTTTCGACGTTCCCCTTGGCGGTGCGTTTCGCGACGAGCTTTCCCGCGCTGCTCGCGGCATTCTTCGTCGGAGGGCTCAAGGAATTAGGAGAGCCTGCGCGGAAGTCCCTGATTGTTGACTTGGCGCCCGACCACCAGCGCGCCCGCACGGTCGGCGTGTACTACGGCATCCGGAACCTGCTGGTCGTCCCCGCTGGGATCGTCGGTGGACTGCTGTGGCAACGCGGGCCCACGCTGCCGCTGGAGGCGTCGTTTGTCGTGGGAGCGATCGGCACAGTGGTGTTCGTGCTCACCTCCCGGCGCGCCGGATCCGTGGCCCCTAAATGAACTGGACTCAGGGCAGGGCCCAGACGCCAAGAAAGGTCAGACCAGTCATGCATGCGGACGTCGTTGGGATTCGAATCGCGTCGGCGAACGCTAACTTCCTGTTGTTAAAGGGATTGACCGTATAGTTCGAGATTCTTGCGGGAAGCTCTTGCGAAAACTGGCCGGAAAAATCGAACCCGCAAATCATTGGGTTAGTGAGAGTTGTGGACAATGCACTCTGTCCGTTTTCTTTGGCTGGGTGTCAGGGACGATTCCGCAACTGGGTCATCCATGGGCGTGACTTGGCCGACGTCGATTCCGCGGATTGCACACCCACCGACGAACCGACCCTGCACGTACAATTCTCGCGGTGGCTTCACCGGTCGTAGAGTTCGCGCCCGTTGCCGACGGAGGTCGTGTCGCCTTTCATGTTCTTGGAAGGGGGCCGGCCGTCGCGATGCTCTTCCCGTACCATGTGAACCACCTGACGCTGAACTGGCGCGTTCCCTTGCACCGCGGCGCGATGCAGTTCCTCGCGCGGCATTTCGCCGTCATCAATCTCGACTTTCCAGGTGCGGGACTATCCAGGCCACTCAATGGCGACCTCTCACTCGCCTCGCTGAGCAA
>JACDDJ010000379.1 GCA_013817065.1 Acidobacteriota bacterium | reverse complement strand
GTCGCAGTGATGACCGTGCGTGCCGCGGACCCGTTTCTGCGCCCGAGCGTTCCGTTCAGCGCCATGGCGAAGCACGCCGCGTGCGATGCCGCCATCAGTTCCTCCGGGCTGGTCGCGCCGTTGGGCTCGCCGATGCGCGACGGGAACGTCACCGGCAGATTGAACGCACCGGTTCCTGCCCTGGCGATGCCCTTGCCCTCCATGATCGGACCCGACCAATCGACTGTCACTGACCTCGAAAACGTTGCCATCCTGATATCTCCTACTTCTTTCCTTTAGCCGTTACGAACAATTGCACGAGGGCACCCACGATGCCAAGCACGAGCGCAGCGACGGCATCCATCGACGTCGCCGGCAGCGGGTTGAGCGGGTAGACGCTGTAGACGGTACGTGCCGCCGCTTCAGCCGCGGCACGATTGCCCATCAACGCCGCTGCGCCGACGACCACGGTCTGAGCGCCGCCGAATGCGGTCGCAATGATGATGACGTAGCGCTGCAGCGCAAGCGCCGCCAGCGCGCCGGCAATCGACAGCGCGATCACCACGAGGACGTGCGGCTCGCCGCCGATGCTGGCCCAGATCACATTCGCAAGCATCGCGCCGAGCCCGGCGCCGATCAGCGCGACGCCGATGAAATACGCGCCGATCAACACCAGCGCGCCGGCAAGGCCGCCGCCGATCACCGCGAGGATCGTCCACATCGTGTGTTCCGTGCCGACGATGCTGGTGGCGAGGAGGGCACCGAGAATGAAGCCGTAGATCCCGAGGACGACGCGGAAGATGCGATAGCCGGCAAAGCAGGCCAGCAGGCCACCCACGAGCAGAATCGCTGCCGCAGGGGTCTGTAAGTACGCGGGGAGCATAGCCCGCCGATTATATGATGTCGGCGTGATTCAACAGCGGACGCGCGGCGGGATCCGTGTGTCCAGCGCGCTCTACGTGGTCGGGGGCCTCATCGTACTCGTCGGCGTTCTGTGGACGCTCGGGATCGAGGCAACGTGGACCGACGTCCGCAAAGTCGGATGGATGTTCCCGGTCATCGTCGCGCTCGGCGGACTGCGCTTCCTGGTGCGCGCGGCGGCGTGGACCATATGCATCGAACCGCCACATCGACTGCGGCTGCGGGACGCGTTCGCGGCCGTCCTCGCCGGTGATGCGCTCGGGAACGTCACGCCGCTCGGTCCTCTCGTCGGCGAACCGGCGAAAGCCACGTTCGCGCGGCAGCATGTGGCCGGGCAACCGGCGCTGACGGCGCTGGCCATCGAGAACATCCTCTACACGCTCGCTACTGCCGCGATGATCGCGGCCGGAACCATGGCGCTGCTGTTTACCTTCGAGGTCCCGGCCCAGATCCGCGAGTTCAGCGAGCTCGCCGTGGCCGGCATGGCGCTGCTGATCGCGGTCAGCCTAGTCGTGCTCTGGCGCCGCCCCGTGCTGGTGAGCCGGTGGATCCCGGGCGGAGCGGCGGGGTCACGCGTGTCGAAACTGCGGATGCTCGAGCAGGATGTCTACTCGTTCGCGTCACGACGGCCTGGCGCACTCGTCCCGGCGATCGTCCTCGAGGTCGGGTTCCACGCGCTCGGCGTGCTCGAAACACATCTGACGTTATGGGCACTGCTGCCTTCCCCACCGTCGCTGCTGACGTCGTTCATCTTCGAGACGGCGAGCCGACTGGTGATCGTCGCTTTCAAGGTGGTCCCCTTCCAGCTGGGGGTCGCTGAATTCGGCCTGGCGGCGTTCGGAGTCATCGTCGGGATGGACAAGACCGTGGGTGCCGCCTTCTCCCTCATCCGCAAGGCGAGAGTGGTGGTCTGGGCACTGACGGGCGGCGCTTTACTCGTCCGATCAGGCACCAAAACCGGCCCATCCGTCCAACGCTGAGCATCGCTGTTGCATAGCGCTCGGACAGCTTAGCTGTGCGTGAGCCAGGTCCGCTGGCTTTGACGCCTTTATCGGTAGCCTGAAACGTCCGGGCCCCCGATCGCGTCCAAGCCATGGAGCTCGTCATTTTTGTCAGGATTCGAGGTCGTGTGAGTTCAGTTCCGTCCGTCACCGTCAGGGATGCCGTCATCCTCGCTGCAGGCAATGGCGACAGGTTCAAGAACCCACAGCGCGAGTCCAAACTGCTACAGCCCGTCCATGGGCAGCCGCTGATCGTTCGCACGATCGAGACCGCCGCGGCTGCGGGCCTCACTCGCCTCAACATCGTCCTTGGTTACCAGGCCGACCGCGTCCGCGGTATCGTCGAGCGCCACAGGATCCCGGGAGTGACCGTCCAGTTCATCGTCAATCCCGACTGGAACCTCGAGAACGGTGTCTCTGCTTTTGCGGCGAGGAAAATCTGCCACGCACAACGGTTCATGCTGCTGATGGCGGACCACCTGTTCGAATCAGGCGTTCTCGCGCGGCTGGCCGCGCTCGACCTCGACCCGGCAGACTCGGTGCTGGGGATCGACACCACGACAACCGACCCGGGGATCGTCGCGGAGGCGACCAAGGTCCGCCTGGCGGGGGATCGGATCGTCGCAATCGGGAAGCAGCTCACCACGTGGGACGCGCTCGATACCGGGATGTTTCTCTTCACACCCGCGCTCTTTGATGCGCTCGAGGAAGCCATCGAAGTTGGCGAGACCACCCTCAGCGCCGGCGTTCAGCGGCTCGCATCAGCCGGCCTGATGCGCGGTGCAGATCTCGGCGTCGAGAGCTGGTGCGACGTCGACACCGTCGAGGACCTGCGGTTGGCGGAGTCGCTGTTCGCTGCCCCGGAGCCTGACGCAGCATGACGCGCGCCGGACGCGCTCACGCCATTCGCTGGGGCGCCCTCACGATCGGCGTCCTGCTCTTTGCCGCCGCTCTCTACTACATCAACCTCACGCTCACGCTCAACACCGTTCGTCGTCTTGGAGTCGCGATCCCGCTTGCGCTGCTGCTGAGCGGGCTGTGGCACCTGGTGCGCACGTGGGCCTGGGCATGGTGTTTCCCCCAGCCGCGCCAGGTCAGCTTTCTTCGTCTGGCGCGCGTGCGCCTGGCCGCTGAGGCGTTCAGCTATCTCACCTTGCGCGGGATCGCCGGCGAACCGCTGAAGGTCGTGCTGCTCGACGACCGCGTCGATGCGCGCGAGGCAACGGCTGCCGTCGCCCTCGAACGGCTTGCCTACATGATCGGGACGACGTTGATCGTGGGGGTTGGGTCGGCGGTCGCTCTCCTCTTGCTGCCGCTCACGCCGATGTGGTTCCGCGTCTTCCGCGCCTTTGCGATCGTTGCCGCGGTGGTGACTCTCTTCACCGTTATCGTCATCGCCGGCCGCGGGACCTACGTTCACGCCATGTTTACGGGATGGGATCGGCGCTTTGGGACGTCTGTCGCAGGCGGACGGATCGCGCGCTTCATCTCGTCAGTCGAGCGCCAGATGCTTGGGCTGGTCCGCAGCCATCCGAAACGCCTCGCCGTGCTCATGACCGCGACGATCCTCTCGTACTTGCTGATGTCGCTCGAGGCCTGGGTCATCCTGGTGGCCAGTGGCACCGCGATCTCGCCCGTCGGAGCGCTCACGGTCGAGACGTTCTCTCGCGTCGCCAGCTTCGCCTCTGCGTTCATCCCGGCAAACCTGGGTGCGCTCGAAGCGTCCAGTCTCGCGGCAGTGGCGGCGGTTGGGATCGCGGGAGGCGGCGCCGCGCTGGCACTCGTTCGCCGGATCCGCGGATTGTTCTGGGCCGGCATCGGGCTCGCCATCTACCCCAGGGGCACACGACGTCCGTTGGCGCGGACGGGAGAGGCGCTCACCGTGGCACCGGCGCCGGCCGGTCCGGTCCTTCTCTATGTGATGCGGGATCCATCCGTCCGGATCTCGCCGCACAGCAGGCTCGCCGGGCTTCCTCTAAGCGAACGGATCATTCGAGCGGCTCTCCGCGCGGGCTACGCCCGCGTTGTGGTCGCCACCTGCACGTGGCACGTGCCACGTGCTATGTGCGACGTGCCGGGTGCTACGTGTGACGTGCCGGGTGCGTCCGACGTGCCACGTGCCACGGAAGACCGTCAATTTGAGCGGTTCGTCAGGCAGTTCGGTGAGAGGGTGATCGTGGCGCGGGATGCGGCCAGTTGGCGGGCGGCGCTGCAGTCGCTGGATCCGTTGATGACGGTGACGGCGGTGGGTGCCGGGACGCTCGTGTCACCGGCGTTGTTGAGCGAAGCTGCAGGGCATGCGGCTGGCATTGGCGAGATCCGCGATGTGCCGGCTGGAGACCAGTGGCCGATCAGCGGCGCTGTGCGCCTGACCGCGGGCGATGCGGCCGACATCGATGCGCTTGCCGATGCTCTCCGCACCCGTATCGCGACGGCGGCGCGGCCCTCGGGAGACGATGTGTCGTTTGGACGGGCCCGGCTGGCGATCCGCGCTGTCGAGCCGTCGGACCTGCCGCACGCTGAATTCATTCTCCGGCGTTCGAGCTACAAGGACACCGACGCGAAGGTCGCCCGGTTCAACCGCAGGATCTCGGTGCCGATCAGCGTCGCGCTGATCCGGACGCCGCTCACGGCCAACCAGTTGTCGGTGATGTTGGTCGCAGTCGGCTTCTACTCCGGCTGGCTGTTCAGCATCGGATCGTACTGGCCGGGTGTGCTGGCGGGGTTTCTCTCGCTGGCCGCCAGCGTCCTCGACGGCTGCGACGGCGAGATCGCTCGCCTGAAGTACCAGGAGTCAGCCCTCGGTTGCTGGATCGAGACGTTCGGTGACTACTCGTACTACGTCGCGATCTTCGTCGGGATCACCGTCGGCGCTGTCCACCAGACCGGGTTCGAAATCTTCTATTGGATCGGCGCGCTGGCACTCACCGCCACGATCGTGACCTTCGCGATGCTCATCTACCTCAGGGCCCGAATCACCAACGGTCAGCCGGATCGGCTGCACGCCGTCGCCCGTGACCGCTTCCAGGCCGAGCAGAGCCTGTGGAGCCGCATCATCTGGCGCATCTCCTTCGTCGCCACTCGCGCCGCCATGCCCTACGGCATCATGGTCTTCGCGCTGCTCTACATCCTGCCGGGAATCATCATCCTCGCCGCGATCGGCGCCAACATCTATTGGGTGACGCTCGCTGTGAACCTTCGCGACCTGATGCGCGAGCAGGACAGAGCGGTCGCTTAATGGCGCTTCGCGGGGGTCAACTTCCAACTCCCAACGCCCAACTCCCAACGCCTCGCTTCGCTCGGCAACTTCCAACTGCCAACTTCCATCC
>JACDDJ010000378.1:1424-5235 GCA_013817065.1 Acidobacteriota bacterium | reverse complement strand
GCCGTGACCGGCTGACCGGGGAAATGGACGTTGGTACGTTCGGCGATGGCGGAGCCGATCCGGTACCAGTCACTCCCAGTTCCGCCGGTGATCATGTTCGCTCGCGGCAAACGGCCTTCAGGGGCCGCACCGCAGCCGCACACGAGCACGCCAAGAAGGCAGGCGAGCGCCCCGGTGCGTTTCATTGCCCGAGCCACCGGTCGAAGAACGTGAGAATACGACGATACGAATCGAGCTGGTGCGCGGGATCCGCGAGGCCGTGGGCCTCGCCAGGGTAGATCACGGACTCGAACCGTTTGCCATGTCGCTCCAGCTCGTCGATCAGCCGGTAACTGTCTTCAGGGGGCACGTTGCGATCTTGGTCGCTGTGGATGATCAGGATTGGCGAACGGATCGCGGCCACCGATGCGATGGGCGAGATCCGCTCGTACAGCGCGGGGTCGTCCTTCTCGCTCGCGCCGATCTGCAGTTGCCGGTACCGATCGCCAGGGCGTCCGCGGCGATCGGACGGTCCCATCAGGTTGACGCCAGCCTTGAACAGATCGGGCGTCCGTGTCAGGGCGAGCAGCGTCTGGTAGCCTCCGAAGCTGAGCCCCATCACACCCACACGGCCGGGATCGACCTCGCTGCGGCTCTTGATGAATGCCGCGGCAGCGCGGACGTCCTCGAACGTGCCGGTCCCCCAGTTGCCAATCTGCGCACGCCTGAACTCCCGGCCATATCCGGAGCTGCCGCGTTGGTCCACCAGCAGCAGAGCGTAACCGGACTGCGCGACGAAGTGGAAGAAGGGGTTCCAGTGGTCGTAAAACTGCCCGTAGCCATTCGGGTGCAGCGCCACGATCGCCGGTAGGCGAACAGCTGGAACGGCGGCTCGCGGCGAGAGCAGCCAAGCGTGGATCTCCAGTCCGTCTGTCGACCGAAACGCCACGCGCTCCATGCGCGCCGTGTGGGCTTCGCGGAAGGCGACATGCGACGAGAACGTCAGCTGGCGGCCACCGCCCCGCTCGGGACCAACGTACACGTCAGGGGGCGACCAGGCGTTCTCGTGCACGTACACGATCTCGCCGTCGTGGCGCCATCCGGCCTCGTGAAACTGGCCAGGGCCATTCCGGACGACCGTGTGGCTCCGGTTCGACACGGTCAGCACCATCAGCTCGTATCGCCCCTGACTGTTCGCCGACACGAGGATCCGCCGGCCGTCGGGGGACCAGACCGGGCGTACGTCGAAGTGCGGCGAGGTCGAGTCCTTGCGCCCCGTGTCGAAATGCTCCGGCTGCCCGCCGTCAGGCTCCATGGTCCAGACGTGCATGTACCCGGCGCGATCCGAAACGAACGCCAGCCGGCGCCCGTCCGGCGACCACCGGGCCTGCGAGTGATCGAATCCGTCATTCGGGGTAATGCGCTGCGATGTTCCACCCGCGGCGGGCACGACGAACACACCCTGCGCGTAGAAATCCAGCGGCCCGCGCGCGGTGTAGACGATCCGCTGACCGTCTGGCGACCACTGCGGATCCTCCTTCGCCATGCCGTCGGACGTGACGCGGTTGATCCCGTGGCGCTCGCCCTCGATCGTCGCGATCCAGATGTCGGTTGAGCCCTCACGGGTGGACACGAAGGCGAGCCGGCGGCCGTCCGGAGACCATGTGGCACCGGTATCACGCCCGCCGTTGGTCGTGACGCGCGTCGTACGGCCGTCGGCAAGGCGCACGTGCCAGATGTCATCCTCGCTCTCGTACGCGAGTGCATCGTTCCCGGGGGAGAACACGGGGCGCGTCTTCGCCGCGACGCCGCTCGTCGCGTAGCGCAGCTCGCCGGTGTCGAGCGCCAGCACGCGCAGGTTGTTGTCGTACCCGAAGCGAGGGATCACCGGGAAACCGAAGTAGTGGCCGGCCAAGCCGAATGCGGCGAGCCGGCCGTCGCGAGACACCGCCACGGGGCCAATGGTGCGGACCTGTACGCTTTGCTCCAGCGAGAAGGCCGGCGCGGATCGCGGCATGGCGCTGTCGAACGCCTGCGCGGGCAGCCCGAGACATCCCGCGGCGGCTACAACGACGGGGCCTAGTCTCATGAGGATGCTCAGACGAACAGGTGTTCCTTCACGATCCCGTCGTTCAACTCGACGCCCAGGCCCGCCTGAGTCCCGGGCGTGACGCAGCCCGTCTCGTCCAGCGTCGGCATCCCGGAGGCGAGGTCCCTGCACAGCGCATTCGTCCGCATGGGGTATTCCACCAAGTCCCCGCCGGCAGCTGCCATCCAGTGAATGGATGCGGCGGTATTGATGCCGGTGCCGAAGCAGTGCGGCACGCACCGCGCGCCGTAGGTCCTCGCGAGTGCAGCGATCTTCATCCCCTGCGACAGACCCACGCGGCCGAGGTCCGGCTGGACGACCTTCACCCCTGCCTGAAGAAAGGCTTCGAACTGCGGGATCGTCTCCTCGGTTTCAGCGGCGGCGATCGGGACGCTCACCGCTGCGGTCAGCCGTGCATACCCTTCGAGATCATCAGGGTGCAGCGGCTCCTCGACCCATCCGACGTCGAAGGGCTCGATGGCGTTCGTGCGCTCGATCGCATCGTCGACCGTCCAGCGCCGCCCAACGTCGACCATCAGGTCTCGCGTGCCGCCGACTACCTCGCGGGCCGCCTGCACCATTGCGACATCGTATTCGCGGCTCGTGCCGATCAGGCCGAAGCCGAACTTTAACGCCCGAAACCGTTCGTTGCAGAGGCTGTATGCCAGCGTGCGCGTCTCTTCGATCGAATCACCCCACAGCACACTCGCGTACGCCTTGATGCGCGGCGGCTCGCCGGCCTGGCTGTCGAGGGCGCGGTACACCGGCAGGCCTAGAGCCTTGGCCTTCAAATCCCAGAGCGCCACGTCCACCCCCGCCATCGCATGGATCGCCACGCCGCGGCGGCCATACCACGCCGTCCCCTCCCGCATCGCTTCCCATGCGGCTCCCGTATCGAGAGGATCCATCCCGCGGAGGATTTCGGCCAGGCCATGGCGGCCGCCTCCCGAGCACGGCGCCTCGATCACGCTTCGTGCGACATACGACGACGACACCACTTCGCCGAATCCCGACAGACCCGTGTCGGTTCTGACCTCCACGATCAGCACGTCTTGGGTCCCGTCGAAAATGTTCTGCACGTTCGGTATACGAAGCTGCGTGGCAACGACCTCAGTGATTCTCACGATGGCTCCTGATGTTCACAGTCCCTAAACGGTGGCAGGTGTGATGCTCAACCCGGCAAGCACCCCCTTCACCTGGTCGATTTCGCCACTCGTGAGCGGCAGCAGCGGCCGCCGTGGCACGCCCGCCTCTCGCCCCAGCAGGTTCATGGCGGCCTTTAGGTTCGCCGGGAAAGTCCCGCACCGGCGCATCTGGAGGTCAAGCGTGAGCGTGCGATGCTGCACAGTACTCGCTTCGTCGAGCCGTCCGGCTCGGACGAGGTCGAACATGCTGATCGCTTCCGCGCCCATGATCTGCGATTCCATCGAGCTCACGAACCCTTTCGCCCCCATCAGGAGCGCGGGAACGGCCCGTTCGGCCGAGTGCCCCGTGAATACCGTGATCCGGTCGCCTACGACGCCGATGGTCGCTTCCGTCTGGATGAAATCGTTGGAGCTCTCCTTGATCGCGGCGATCCATTCGATGTTCACGAGCTCGTCGAGGAACTCCGGAGTCATGTTGAATCCGGTGCGCCGCGGGATGTTGTAGAGCAGGATCGGATGCCGAACGTGATCGGAGATCGCGCGGTAGTGTTCCGTTACTTCCCGAGGTCCAGGCATGCAGTAGTACGGCGGGAGGACC
>JACDDJ010000378.1:0-1414 GCA_013817065.1 Acidobacteriota bacterium | reverse complement strand
ACACCGGCGTCCTTTGCCGCGAGGCTCAGGTCGATAACCCCCTGCGTCGGCACGCTGCCGGTGCCGGCGATCACCGGGCCGCGGTCGCCAACCGTCTCGACCGCCAAGCGGAACAGCCGCAGCCGCTCTTCCGCCGACAGCGCCCAGGACTCACCTGTGCATCCGGACACGACGATCCCATCGGCCCCGCCCGCGAGCAGGAATTCGATGTTCTGCCGAAAGGCCGCCGCGTCGATCGCACCTGTCTCCTCGAAAGGCGTGACGACGGCCACGAAACTCCCCTGCCAGTCGATTTTCCCGTTGTTCATGGTCTCTCCTCTTGTTCTCCTGCGGCGCGTCAGTACCCCAGCGCCGGGTCCACCACGTTCACCAGTGGCTCGCCGCGCGTCCACCGCGCCAGGTTTTCGCAAAATAGCCGGGCAACGGCTGTGGGCCAGCCCGCGAACTCGCTCGCGATATGAGGCGTCACCAGCACGTTCGGCAGATCCCAGAACGGACTGCCGGCCGGCAGCGGCTCGGTGGCGAACACATCCAGAGCGGCGCCCGCCAGGGCGCCGCTCCTCAGTGTGTCGAGCAGAGCCGCTTCGTCGATGATCCCACCGCGGCTGACGTTCACCAGCCATGCGCCGGGCCGCAGCCACTTCAGTTCTCGCGTCCCGATCGACCCACGCGTGGCCTCTGTCAGCGGCAGGGTGACGACGACGACGTCGGAGGCGGTGAGGACGTGCTCGAGCCCTCCAGGCCCGAACGTCTCGTCGATCCCGTCCACCTGCCCGCCGGCTCGCCGTACGCCGAGCACGCGCATTCCGAAGGCACGCGCGCGCTGGCCGATACGTCTGCCCACGTGGCCCGCACCGATGATCCCCATCGTGCGGCCGCTGAGAGTCGGCACGTCGAACTTCTCCCAATGGTGACGTCGCTGCTGCGCAGCGAGTCGCGGGAGGTCCCACAGCATGTGCACCAGGGTGCCGAGCACGTACTCCGACATCGCGTCGCCGTGGATGCCGGACGCATTCGTCACGCAGAGCCGTGACGCATCAAACGGCAGCATGTGGTCGCAGCCGGCGCTGGCAAGCTGGACCCATCGCAGCCTGGGCAGCCCGAGCACGGCGTCACGTGGGAACGCTTTGCCCGCGAACTTGAACGCGAGCAGCACCTCCACATCGGCCGCCAGCCCAGCGAGTTCGTCCGGGTCGCGACAGACCCGGAGTGTCGCAGCCGGCACGGCCTCCTGGATGAGCGGCAGGTAGGCATCCGGATCGCGGTCGTAGATGCCCACATTGAACTCACGTGCCGCCGCCGTCATTCGCCCTGCGCACGCCTGCCGCGTGAACACCGCGACAGGTCAGAACGTGAAGCGGGCACCTAGCCTGAGGGTGCGCGGCAGCACGATCTCGCCGGGCTTACCGAAGGC
>JACDDJ010000377.1 GCA_013817065.1 Acidobacteriota bacterium | reverse complement strand
CCGCCGCTGGTGTGAAGCCCTGTCGCATCAGGAACTGGTAGAGGCGCGCCCGTTCCTGGACGGTGGACGGCTTCTTTCCGCCGCGCAGTTGTTTCTGGATGGCGCGATCGATCAGGGCGCGTTCGTCCAGGTCGCCAAAGACGTCGGCGACCGCTTCCGCGATGATGTCCCTGCCGATGCCCAGGACTTGCAACTCTCGGGCGACGCGCAGGCGTCCACGCCCCTTGATCTTCGAGGCGGTGCGCGCATAGGCACGCGCCACGCGGCCGTCGTCGAGGGCGCCGGTCTCGAGCAGTTTCGTGACGGCTGCGTCCGCTTCCTCAGGAGAGTGTTCTCGATCGAGCAGCCGCGCCCGCAACTGCATGACCGACAGCTCCCGTCGCCCGAGCAGCTTGAGACCGTCGATGTAGGCCGACATTGCCGTGAGTCGCTAGTGCACTGATTCAGAAAAAGGTTGTACTTCATCGTGGCGAGTAGTACGGTCCCGTGCATGAACCGATGTCCTGCGTTGAGTCTCTCCCCTGAGCAACGTGCCACGCTCGAGCACTGGGTCCGCTCCGGAACGGCGGCGCAGCGGATCGTATTCCGGAGTCGTATTGTGTTGTTGGCGGCCGAAGGCGTGCCGAGCAAGCACATTGCGGCGCAACTCGACACCAGTCAAGACACCGTCCGGCTCTGGCGGCGGCGCGTTGCGCAGGCCGGCGTGGAGACGGTGACGCAGGATGCGCCGCGCTCGGGCCGTCCGCGCCAGATCACTGCCGCGCAGGAGCACGCGGTGGTGGAGGCGACCTCTACACCACCCCTGACGGCGCGACCCAGTGGAGCCTGCGCCCGATGGCGGCCCAGCAGGCGCTCAGCGCCGCCTCGGTCTACCGCATCTGGCGCGCGCATCGGCTGCAGCCGCATCGCACCCGGACGTTCAAGTTGTCCACCGACCCCGCCTTCGTCGACAAGCTCGTCGACGTGGTCGGCTTGTATGTGAATCCCCCGGAGAAGGCGCTCGTCTTTTGTGTCGACGAGAAGAGCCAGATTCAGGCGTGGCAGCGCTCGCAACCAGGGCTCCCGATGAAAGCGGGACGCGTCGGGACGATGACGCACGATTACAAGCGGCATGGCACCACGACGTTGTTTGCCGCGTTGAACGTGTTGGACGGCACCGTGATTGGGACCTGTCTGCCGCGGCATCGGCATCAGGAGTTTCGTCGGTTCCTCCAGGTCCTTGCTGCCCAGACCCCGGCAGATCTCGACATCCACGCGATCGTCGACAATTACGCCACGCATAAGCATCCGGCGATTCAACGCTGGCTGCGTCGCCACCCGCGATTTCACTTGCACTTCATTCCCACCAGCAGCTCGTGGCTCAACCTCGTGGAAGTCTGGTTTGCCCATCTGACCACTCAACAGATTCGCCGCGGTGACTTCCTCAGCGTCCAGGATCTGATCGATGCGATTAACAGCTATGTGCACCATCACAATGACCACGCGCAGCCGTTCCTCTGGACCCAGCCCGCGGAACGTATTCTCGAAAAGGTCATGAAATGCCGAGCGATTTCTGAATCACTGCACTAGCTAGCAACCGGCGGTACCCGAACCGCCAGACGACGCCCTTGACCCACCCGGAGACGCGGTATAGGGTAGACGTCACCCAGGAAAGTGCGGCAACTGTTATTCTCGTTTTGCTCCTTCCACTTCTTCCGCGCAGAGAGAGGTCATCACGATGCATCGGGCGATTCTAGTGCTCCTATTCACAATGTGCTCCCTTGGCACAGTGCCCGACGTTTCAGCCCAGGCCCAGTTGGGGACCGGGTCGATCGGAGGGACTGTCGAGGACACCAGCGGCGCGGTCCTGCCTGGGGCCACGGTGACAGTCACGAATACAGGCACCGGACTCGTCCGTTCGGCGACTACCAACGAGAGCGGACAGTTCAACGTCGGGGTACTGCCGCCGGGGAATGAATACCGGGTGCGGGTGACGCTCGACGCCTTCGCCACGGTCGAGCAGGTGGACGTCACGGTCAACGTGGGCCGCACCACCGCGCTGCGTCTGCGCCTGCCCGTCGGCGGGCTCACCGATATGGTCACCGTATCCGGCGAGGGTCCCGTGATCGACGCCACCAAGACCGAAGAGACGTTTCTCATCGATCGCCGGCAGATCAACGACCTGCCGATCAATGGCCGCAGAGCCGACCAGTTTGCGCTGCTGGCGCCGGGCGTCACGCGGGACGGACGGTTCGGATTACTCAGCTACCGGGGCCAGTCCGGCGTCTTCAACAACTTCACGCTGGAGGGGAACGACGACAACCAGGCCTATTTTTCCGAGGCCCGCGGTCGCACCCGCATCGCGAGCAACATCAGCGCCAATGCCATCCAGGAGTTTCAGGTCGGCCTCTCGAACTTCTTGCCCGAGTTCGGACGGTCCGCCGGCGGCAGCATCAACGCCGTGATTCGTTCCGGGTCGAACCAGTTCAGAGGCGACGGCTTCTATTTCTTCCGCAACGCTTCCCTGAATGCGCGCGATCCGCTCTCGACTATCAAACCGGAGGAGAAGCGGCAGCAGTTCGGTGGCTCATTCAGCGGACCGGCAAAGCGCGACACGCTGTTCTTCTTCTTCAACTACGATCAGCAACTGCGCAACTTCCCGCTCATCATCGAGGATCTCAGCGGCGTCCTGACCGGCGGTTTGCCGGCCAATCCCACCGCCGCCGACCTGCAGGCGTTCGCAACCGGCACGAATTTCCTCCGCGAGCAGTTTCCAGACGGGTCGCCGGGCAACACGATTCCCCGCACCGCCAATCAGAATCTGGTCCTCGGGAAGGTCGACTGGCACGCGACGCGCTCCAACACCATCTCGATCACGCACAATTACCTGAACGCGCGCGGCCAGAACGCCATTCAAACGCCGCTGGTCCTGGGAAACGTCGGGCGCAACGGCACCGACGACGTCCGGATCAACAGCTTCAATACCCGGTTGACCACGATTCTCAGTTCTCGGGCGGTCAACGAATTCCGGTTCCAGGCGAGCCGCAACCACGAGTTCCAGTTCGCGAACCAGCCGCCGCCGCAGGTTTTCGTCGGCGGCTTCTCCTTCGGCCGTGCGAGCTTTCTGGAACGTCCCGCACTGCCCGACGAGCGGCGCCTGCAGTTCGTCAACAACTTTTCCTATACGGCCGGGCGGCACCTGCTCAAGTTCGGTGTGGACGTCAGCCGGGTGCGCAACATCATCGACAATCCAGCCAACTTCGGCGGGAGCTACGCCTATACCAACGCGCTGACGTTCGGGCGCGATCTGCTGAATCCGGAGGGACAGAACTACTCGTCCTACTCGCAGAATTTCGGTCTGTCGGGGATCGATTTTTCGACGACCGACTACGCCGTCTTCGCACAGGATCAGTGGCGTACGCGCAACCTGACCGTCAACTATGGGATCCGGTACGATTATCAGTCCAACCCGTCGCCGATCGCGCCGAATCCCGAGGTTCCGGAAACCTCGCGCATCAACAAGGATCGGACGAACATCGGCCCTCGGATTGGGCTGGCCTATGACGTCGGCGGCGACGGCCGCACCGTCGTCCGAACGGGCTACGGCATCTATTATGGGCGAACACCGAACGGTACCATCCAGAGCGCGCTGCGCCAGACAGGGCTCTTCGACACGACGCAATCCACCGTCGGTTTGACGTTGAGACGCGGAGACGCGGCCGCGCCCGCCTATCCCAACACCCTGTCGTCACTCCCGGAGGCCGCCCGAGGGTCGACCAGCCTCTTCACGCTCGGCTCGGACTTCCGCCGCCCGCGCATGCAGGAATTCAACCTCGGCGTCGAGCGGGAGCTCGTCAAGAACCTGGCCGTCTCTGCCAGTTTCGTGTACACGAAGGGAGACCGCCTGCCGGTGAGTTTGGACGCCAACCTCCCGGCACCGCAGTTCACCCGCCTCTATCAATTGCCGGACGGTACCATCCTCGACGTGCCGTTCTCGGCAGGTGTGACGCGCACGTCGGCGGGCGTGGCACAGAACGTCAACTTGTCCCGACCGAACCCGAACTTTGCATCGATTTCGCAACAGGTGTCGACGGGTCAGACGTGGTACCGTGCGCTGCTGGTCGAAGTCAAGCGGCGCTTTGCCAACGGCTTCCAATTCAACGTCGCATACACCTTGGCAAACGCGGAGAACCTGTCGGGGTCCGGCAATGGCGGAGGGAGCGGATCGGAATCACCCTTCAGCGGATCCAACCTCTTCAACCAGTTCGCTCTTGAGTCCAACCGCGCGGCGGCACCGACCGACCAGCGGCACCGCCTTGTCTTGAACGGCATCGTGAACATGCCCTATCAGTTCCGCATGAGCGGTATCTTTACGGCGGAGTCCGGCCGGCCGTTCTCGGCGGGTGTGACGGTACCGAACATCCCGTTCACCGTCGACGGCGTCCAATACAACGGCTTCGGCGGCCTGCTGGGACAGGGTGGAGGCGGCGACCGCAATCTGGCGCCGAACATCGAGCGCAACAGCGATTATGGGGACGCGAACTACCGCACGGACTTGCGGGTGGCGCGCGACTTCAAGATCAAGGGCTCGCTCGTGACCGAGGTCGTGGCGGAGGGGTTCAACATCTTCAACCGCTCGAACTTCAATGGCTTCCGTTCGACTCTCTACGAAGCGCGGGCCACGACGGCCACCACACCCCTCGCCACGCCAATCGTCCTGACCGAGCGGGCGGACTACGGCCTGCAGAACAACAACAGCTCGCAGCCGGACGGCACCAACGCGCGGCGATTCCAGCTCGCGCTCCGATTCCGGTTCTGAGTTGTCGCGCCACGCGCAGCCGGTCAGCCCAACCCTGACCTGCTGCGTTTCTTCGCTTCCTCCGAGGGTGACATGATGCGCACGAGACGACCGCTCGTCCTGATTTCAGCGATCGTCGTCGCGATCGCGGCTGTTCTCGGCGATCTGCGGATCCTGAATGCCTGGGGGGCTCACGGTCACACTATTTCCGGCGCCGCCGCGGCGCGCGCGCTCCCCAGGGAGATGCCGAAGTTCTTTCGGAACGCGGCGGATCAGCTCGCTTATCTCAACCCGGAACCCGATCGCTGGCGGAACCGCGGCGAGGCGGAGCGGGACCCTGCGATGAACGGCGCCTTCGCGCCAGACCATTTCATCAATTTTGAGCGGATTCCGGAATCTGCCTGGCAGGCAGAGGACCGCTTTGCGTTCATGGCCGACGTGCGGGCGAAGACCGGCATGGTTCTGCCG
>JACDDJ010000022.1 GCA_013817065.1 Acidobacteriota bacterium | reverse complement strand
CACCGTTCCTGTTTCGGGGCCGGATGCAGGGATACCTGACGCGCCTCAGCGCAACCGGGCTCGCAAACGTCACGTCTGGTGGCGGACAGGTTCCTGCCTTCATCATCGACTAGCGGGTAAAGGGCTCGCTACAATTGAGAAATGTTTTTTGGAGCTTTTCCAGACGAGCTGCGCCAGGGTGCGGCCAACGCGGTCCGGACCTGCCTTGGCATCAGGGCCGGTGAACACGTCGCCTTGATTGCGGACGAGGCGAGCCGCGCCGTTGCCGCCGCTATCGAAGAAGCGCTGGCGGACCAGGGCGCAATTACCAGCGCGCTCCTGATTGAGTCGCTCACGGCACGGCCCATGACGACGCCGCCGCCCGCGATCCTCGAGGCGCTCGGCGCGGCGGACGCCGGGATCCTGTGCGTGCAGCCCCAGGAGGGTGAACTGAGCGCCCGCATGGCGATTGTCGCCGTCGTAGAGCGTCGGCGGATCCGCTACGCGCACATGGTTGGCGTGACCCCGCAGATCATGCAGGAAGGGATGCGCGCCGACTATCGCCAGGTCGATCGTCTCAGCCAGGAACTCTGCGAACGGATGCAGCACGCGACGTCCCTGACGGTGAAGACCGCGGCCGGCACCGACTTCCGCGCGACCTTCGACCGGTCGCTTGCCTGGGTGAAGACGAGCGGCATCATCAATCCGCGCTACTGGTCCAACCTGCCGGCGGGCGAAGTCTTCACCACGCCCGGCTCGGTGGACGGCACGTTCATCTGCGACGGGACCGCCGGCGACTACTTCAATGCCAAGTACGGCGAGTTGAAAGACCACCCACTGGTGCTGGAGGTCCGCGGCGGACGGCTCGTCGACGCGCAATGCATGCGCAAGGACCTGCAGAAGGATTTCTGGGACTACTGTCACACCGACGCGAACAGCGAGCGCGTCGGGGAGCTGGCGTTCGGCACGAACCTGGGCCTTCGCGAGATGATCGGCATCCTGCTGCAGGACGAGAAGGTGCCGGGCGTCCACATCGCCTTTGGTGATCCGTACGGCAGCCAGACGCATGCGGACTGGAAGTCGACCACCCACGTCGACGTCCTGACCCGTCACTGCGACGTGTGGATCGACGACGAGCAGGTGATTGCGGACGGTCAGTATTTACTGGAGCGCTTCGCCTCGAGCGAACGCGCGACGAAGATAGATGCCCGCGACGCGCGACTGAGATCGTAGAGCGCTACCAGCGACTGAGATACTCCCGCATCTGCACTTTCCAGTAGGGCCAATCGTGTCCGCCGAGCGGGCCCCAGTTATCGACATAGTGGCGGATGGCCTTATCCGACAGCACGCGCGCAAGCTGGTAGGTGTGGCGGCTGTCTTCGTAAGGGCCTGATCCTGTCGCCAGCCGGATCTCGCAGGTCGCGAACTGCTCGAAATACCAGGGCTCGCTCAGGTTCGCGAGATAGTCGACCGGGTTGTGGAAGTAGAAGTTGTCGTCGTACCCGCCGTCCATCATCCGCCGCAGATCGTAAATTCCCGACAACGCGTAGCAGCGTTTGACCAGGTGCGGATAGCGGAAGAGCGTATTCGCGGCGTGATAGGCACCGAGCGACGCGCCCATGGTCGTGATCGGGACGCCGGGGCTCTGGCAATGCGTATGGATGAACGGGACGACCTCGTCGCGTATGTATTCGTCGAACAGCCGCTGGCGCCAGCTCCGGTGCGAGGGGTGTGCGCCGCGGTTCATGAAGGAGTCGCTGTTGTTCGACCCGACGCAGAAGATCTTCACCCGTCCTGCGTCAACGAAATCGGCGAGGGCGCCCGTCACGCCATTCCGTTCCAGTTCCCACTCGTCACCGTGACTGGTCGGAAACGCCAGCAGCGGCGGACCGTAGTGACCGAACACTGCGACGCCGAGTTCGTAGCCAAGCCGCGGCGAATGCCACCGGTGATGTTCGACATGCATGACAATACGCATCATATGCGTGACGACATCGGCGGCGGAAGGCTGCACGTCGCGACCGCGGCCGCGGTGGCGTGCCTGGCGCTGGGGCTGTACTGGCCCGCGACGTCGGCCTGGTTCTTCCAGGACGACCTGCAGTGGCTCGCCGGCACGCTGACGTTCAAGCCGGGCGATCTGCTCGCCGTCAATGCCCAGCAGCATTTCTACCGGCCGGTGATTTCGCTCTACTTCTGGGCTGCCACGCCGCTGTTCGGCGGCTCGCCCGTACTTTTCCACTGGGCGAACAACGTCCTGCACGCTGGCAATGCGGTGCTGGTGCTCCTGCTCGCGAGCCGGATCGGGTTGAAGCTGGCGTTTGCGTGCATGGCGGCGGTGTTCTTCCTGGCCATGCCGGCGCACATCGAGGCGACCGCCTGGGTCTCGGCCCTCGCCGAACCGGTGACCACGTTCTTCGGCATCATCGCGGTGCTCGGGCACCTCCGCCGAAACGGCAATGGAGCCTTGCTGTGGAGGGGGATCTCCATCGCGGCGTTCTGCCTGGCACTGATGACCCACGAGAGCGCGGTCGTCCTGCTGCCGCTGCTGGTGCTCGCCGACTGGGCATTCCTATCGACCCCATCGTCGGCATCGTTCCTGGGCAGGTGGATGCAACGCTTCTGGCGCTTCATGCCCTACTTCGTAGCCCTTGCGATCTACCTGCTGGTCGATCTTTCGGTCAACAGCCGCAGCTACCTGATTGAAGAGGGTCACTACCGCTTTGGTCTGCACGCCGTCCCCAACCTCCTCGGCTACGTCGTGACTCTCTATGCCGGCAAGCGCAACCTGCAGTCCTTCATCGTAGTGGTCGTCGTATTGGCCGCGCTGCTGTTGCGAGGAACGCCGCGCGTGATCTTCGCAACGGCATGGCTGGTGCTCGCGATCCTGCCGTTCTCGTTCTTTACGTGGAGTAACACGTCTCGTTACGCATACATGCCTGCTGTCGGCATGGCGCTGCTCATCACGGAGGGGTTGTCCTGGCTCGACGCGCAGCTTCAGCGTCGGGTGCCCCGCAACGTCAGACTGGCAATCAGTGGACTGCTCGGCGTCTTCGTGGCGGTGCGATTCGTTCTGTTCGCTGCCGAGAACATCAGGAACTTCACGGAAGGGACGGAACGTTACCGGCGGTTTGCGATTGCGGCTCGGGAACGGGATCCGCAGCCCGCGCCGGGGGCGACGCTTTCAGCCGATCCCGACACCGTCGACCAGCTGCATCATCGCTACCTGGAAGCCTTGATCCAGTGGGAGTTCAAGGACCCGACGCTGAAGCTCGCGGCCCGGCCCTAGCCGCTACTTTTTGCCGGGACCATGGACGACCCGACCTGGTTTGGCGCCGGTATGCTCGCCGTTCTCCAGCACGTGCCCGCCGTTCACGAATACGTGTCTCATGCCCGTTGCGAACTGGTGTGGCTTCTCGAACGTGGCGCGATCGATGATCGCCTGCGGATCGAAGACGGTAACGTCGGCGTACATGCCCTCGCGCAGGAATCCGCGCCGATCCAGTTCGAGATTGGTTGCCGGCAGGCCGGTCAGCTTCCGGATTGCTTCTTCGAGCGGGATCACCTTTTCGTCTCGAACGTACCGGCCGAGGAGGCGTGAAAAGTTGCCATAGGCGCGCGGATGCGCCGACGACTTCGTGAACGGCGGTTCCGGCGACATCGACCCGGCATCCGAGCCGAACGAGACCCACGGCAGGGCGATCTGCTTGCGAAGGTTGTCCTCGCTCATCATGAAGTAGACGGTGCCGACGCGGGAGCGGTCCTCGAGGACGAGGTTCATGATCGTGTCGACCGGGTCTTCGCCGCGCAGCTTCGCGGCGTCCGCCAGTGTCTTTCCGGTCAGGTGCTTGAGCTTCTCGTTCTTGAACTCGACGAGGATCACGCGGTCCGGCGATCCAGCGGCAACGTAGAGGTTCTCCCAATCGGAGCCGCCGGTGCGGATGGCAGCCGCGATCTTCGGCCGGACCGCCGGGTCAGCGAGTCTCTTGTACGCCTGGTCGTACCCACCATCCAGCACCCACGGCGGCATCGCCGCGTCCAGCCCGGTGGCGCCCGCCGTGTAGGTGTACATGTCGGCGGTGATTTTGAGTCCTTCTTTCCGCGCGGCCTCGACCTTTGCGATCACCTGGTCCATCTTCGACCAGTTGGCCTGGCCGGCGGCCTTGAGGTGATAGATCTCCGCCGGGATCTTCGCTTCGCGGCTGATGCGGATCAGTTCGTCGACAGCCTCCAGGAGCCGGTTCCCCTCGCTGCGCATGTGCGAGATGTATTTCCCCCGGTACTCCGCCGCGACCTTGCATAGTTCGATGAGTTCCTCGGTGGAGGCGTAGAACGCCGGTGCGTAGATCAGCGAAGAGCCGATACCGAGTGCCCCGGCTTCCATCTCTTTGCGGACGAGCGCGCGCGTTTCGTCCAGCTGCTCGGGCGTTGGCTTCCGGTCCTCGAGACCGACGACGTGTTCGCGGATGGTTGTCGCGCCGACGTACGATGCGACATTCGTCGACACCCCGCGCCGTTGGAGCTCCCGCAAGTACTCCGCCAGGCTCGTCCAGGTGATGTCGTACTTGATATCGCCCATCTGCTCGTAGGCGCGCTTCTTCATCGCCTCGTTCAACGGCCCCATCGAGCTGCCTTCGCCGAAGATCTCGAGCGTGACACCCTGGCGGATATCGCCCTGGGACCGTCCATCGACGAGCAGCGACTCGGTCGCCCACGACAGCATGTTGATGAACCCGGGCGCAACGGCGAGCCCGGTCGCATCCACCAGCCTGGCGGCATTGGACGAAGTGAGGTCACCGACCGCCGCAATCCGATCACCGCGGATTCCAACGTCCAGCCGCCGGCCCGGCGCGCCGGTGCCGTCGTAGACGGTCCCGCCGCGGATGATGACGTCGAACATGGGTGGCTGCTGTGTGAAGGTGTGGCGGCCGGCAAGCAGAGTGAGCCCCACCATCAACACCGTGAATCGAGTGACCTGCATAGCCGAAGTATAGCGACGGAGATGGGTTGTTGAGCAGGTCATGGGGTGTGGGACGAGGGCCGAGAGCGGCAGGATGGACTGTACACTGAGTTCATGTCGGATTGGGATGCGGCGCGATACCACCAGGTGTCGGACCCGCAGCGGGCGTGGGGAAGGCGGGTTCTCGATCGCCTCTCTCCGGCCACAGGCGAGAGGATCGTCGACATCGGGTGCGGAACGGGCCGGCTGACCGCCGATCTGCATGCGCTGGTGGGCGCCAGCGGACGCGTCACGGCTGCCGATCGGTCGTGGACGATGGTGACGGAGGCGCGCCGGTACCTGCCGGCTGACGTCTCGGTCGTTCAGGCCAATGGCACGGAGATGCCGTTGCGAAGCGGCTCCTGCGATGCGGTCTTCAGCACGGCGACGTTTCACTGGATTCCGGATCACGCGACCCTCTTCGCCGAGATTCATAGGATCCTTCGTCCGGGTGGACGCCTGGTCGCGCAAGCGGGCGGCGGTCGGAACCTCGAGCGGTTGTACACCCGGACCGCGGTACTCTCGGCTGAACCCGAATTCTCAGGGTTCTTCACCGGCTGGCAGGATCCCTGGACGTTCGCCGGTGTGGCTGACACTCGCGATCGGCTGACCCGTGCCGGCTTTATCGATCCCGACGTATCGCTCGAGTCGACCCCGACAGGGTTCCCGGGTGCCGAGCAGTACGCGGAGTTCGTGAAGCCCGTCTGTCTGAGACCTCACCTCGACCGTCTACCTGAATCGAAGCGCGGCGCTTTCATCGAGCGTCTCACCCGGATGGCTGCCGCTGACGAGCCCTCCTTCACCCTCGATTACTGGCGGTTGAATATCGATGCCCGAAAGCCCTGACGCGCGTTACGCCGAGCGGCAGCAGCGACATACGCGGCTGCGCGACGAGCAGCGGCGAAGGTCCGCGGTGCTGGCCAGACTTCGACTGGCATCGTTCCTGCCCGCCATGGCGGCGCTTGTCTGGTGGCTCGGCTTTGACGGCGCCATGCTGGCCTTCGTTGTGACGGTGGTTCTGCTGCTTGCCTTCGGCGTGCTGGTTGTTCTGCACGCGCGGGTCGAGGAGCGCGCCGAGCGGTTCGAGGCGCTTCGGATCGTCAACGTGCGCGGCGCCGCCAGAATGGCACGCGACTGGGATGCCCTGCCGCCGGCTCCAGCGCCAGAACCGGCGCTGGTCGAGGGGCACCCGTATGCGACCGACCTCGACGTCTTCGGACGCGCGTCGCTGTTTCAATGGATCGGTCCCGGGGCCACCGAGTACGGAAATAGCACGCTCGCCTTCTGGCTGCTCTCTCCAGCGGCGGCGCCGGAGATCGTGTCGCGCCAGGCCGCGGTCGCTGAGCTGTCGCCGCTCGACGACTGGCGCGAGCAGCTGGCCTCGTTCGGCGTTCTGGCCTCGACTCACCGCGCCGACTCGATCGCGACGTTCCGCCGGTGGGCCGAGGACCCCGGCCCGGCCCTCCGCGGGCTACCGATAATCAAAGTCGCGGCCTACGCGATCGTCGCCGCGCTGTGGATCTTCGGCGGACTCCACTTCAGCGGCGTCATGCCCAACACGCTCTGGGGGATTCCGCTTCTCGCCGGTGTCGCACTCTCGTTCGCGACCGCGGCATCGGTATCGCGCGCTTTCGACGAAGCCGGCACCGGGGAGCGGACACTGGCGCAGTACGCCGGCATCTTCGAGCACATCGAGTCACAGCACTTCACGTCCCCAGCGCTGGCGGCTCTCCAGCAGAAGATGACAGCCGCTGGACGGTCGGCGCCGGCGGCGATGCGTTCCCTGAACCGCATCCTGGCGTTCGCCGACCTGCGGCGAGGGGCGGCGCTTCTTCACTTTCCAATCCAGGCCGTCACGCTCTGGGATTTTCATTGCCTGTTCGCGCTCCAATCCTGGCGCCGCGCCGTCGGTGCCCGTGTCGACACCTGGCTCCGCGCGACCGCCGAACTCGATGCGCTGTCCTGCCTCGCAACGATCCGCCGCGATTACCCTGAATGGTGCGATCCACAACTGACCATCGGCGAGCGCGCCTATCGCGCCGTGGCGCTGGGGCACCCGCTCCTCCCAGCCAACCGTCGGGTTTCGAACGACGTCCAGCTCGGTCCGCCCGGAACCGTCCTGCTCGTCACCGGCTCGAACATGTCGGGCAAGAGCACGCTGCTGCGCGCCATCGGCGCCAACGCGGTGCTGGCGCAATGCGGCGCACCGGCGTGTGCGACGTCACTGCAGCTTCCGCCCTGCGATCTCCAGACGAGCATCAGGATCCAGGACTCACTCGAACACGGGGTGTCGTATTTCATGGCGGCGCTCGCGCGGCTCAAGGGCGTGGTCGACGCCGCGCAACGAGAGCCTGGGGATCGCGCGCTCCTGTACCTGCTCGACGAGATCCTGCAGGGGACCAACAGCGCGGAGCGAGGCATTGCGGTGCAGGCCGTCGCCCGTCATCTGCTCGATGCCGGGGCGATCGGCGCGATGACGACCCACGATTTGAACCTGGCCAGTGAAGAACCGCTGCAGAGTGCGGCGCACCTGGTCCACTTTACCGAGATTGTCGAAGGCGGCACGATGCGTTTCGACTACAGGCTGAGGGAAGGTCTCGCGACGTCCAGGAATGCGCTGCGCTTGATGGAGTTGATCGGAATTCAGATTCCGACCGCCTCCCCACACGGTTGAGCTTGAGCGAGAAATTAACTGGCATTCCCATTGCGTTCCACCACAGCCGGAGTGGAGTAACGCATATGAACAATCGAACCTTTGGCATTCTTGCAGGTGTAATCGGCTCAGCGCTGGGAGCCTGGTGGTATACACGTCGTCAATCGACCTCGACAGAAACACTGACCGCGCCGCGAGAACGCGGAGAGGTGATCTTCGACAATACGCCGACGGCTGTGTCTGACGCCCCTGGCGTTCTCTGACAACACGCGGCCGTGAAGCTTCTCACGGTGGAGGTCGAGTCGCCCCTTTCTGACGTCCCGCCGCCATCGGTGGGCGAGCAGTGGGTACTCGTCCGCCTCCACCGTGAGCCGCTTGGCGTGCTGAAGTTCACGCGCAGCTGCTCCGCGTCCGAACTTTCCGCCACGATCGCGGAACGCTTTTCGCCAGGGATCCTTCGACATCTCGCCGCCGATAACCTCGCGGACGGCGGCCGCAGTTCGCTCGCCCGGATCGCGGACGAGTGTCCGCGCATCGACAATACCGACCTGCCGGCACTGACCGCCGCGGTGTCTACTCGCAACGGCGCAGATCGCCTTGCCGAGTGTCTCGATGCACTTTCAGCGCTGGATTATCCCGCCGGACGACTCGATCTCCTGGTCGTCGACAACGCGCCGGCGAACGACGAAACGCGTCGTCTTGTCGACCGCTATTCCTCTCTCCGCTACGTCGTCGAGCCGCGCCCGGGGCTGGATTGGGCGCGTAACCGGGCGATCGCCGAGGCTCGCGGCGAGATCATCGCGTATACCGATGACGACGTGAGCGTCGATCCGGGGTGGGCGGCGGCGATCGGCCGCTTGTTCAAGTCGGATCCCGCGATTGAGGCGGTCACCGGCCTGGTCGTGCCGGACGAAATGGACGCCGAGTCACAGCGCCTGTTCGAGCAATACGGCGGCTTTGGACGCGGCTTCGATCGCGAGTACTTTCGCGTCGATACCGCCGCTGGCGAGAAGGCGGCGCGCCGTCACGCCGGTGCGGGTCGCTTCGGAACCGGCGCCAACATGGCATTCCGACGAAGCATCTTCGACAGGATCGGGACGTTCGATCCGGCCCTCGATGTCGGCACTCCAACCAACGGCGGCGGCGACCTCGAGATGTTCTTTCGCGTGTTGAAAGAAGGAGGGACGCTGGTCTACGAGCCGTCCGCGACGGTGCGTCACCGCCATCGTCGAAGCTACCCGGCGCTGCGGACACAGCTCGAGAACAACGGCATCGGCTTCTACTCTTATCTCGTTCGATCCGCCGAGGCATATCCCGACGAGCGGGCCGGCATCATCCGGCTCGGTGCGTGGTGGCTGTACTACTGGAATCTGCGCCGACTCGGCCGGTCCTTGATCCACCCCCGCGAGTTCCCTCGGGACCTGATCCTCGCTGAGTTGCGCGGATCCTTCGCCGGCCTGCGGCGGTACGGCCGGGCCAAGGAGCAGGCAGCGCAAGTTGCGGCGTCGTTTGCCGACGCAAGTGAGAGCGTGTCGGCTTCGAGCGGAGCACACCCGTGAATCGCAGCACCGCATGGCCAATCGCGGTGAGAAGCACGGACATCTCCGGGCCGCTGCGTGCGCTCGATGGCCTCGAGAACTACTCGCGCGTCCGGGTGTTCATCAGTTCCGGTGAGGACCTGATCGGCTCGGTGGACATCTGGAACCGCGGCGCCGCCACGGTTCCTGTTCCGCGCCTGATCGATGCGATCTCAAAGCGTTACAGCCCGTTGCTGCACGAGCGGCAGGTCCGCGCACAACTCATGCTCCACGAGCCGCCTCGGCCCGTTCTGCCGCCGACGACGGTATCGGTGATCATCCCGACTTATGAACGCCCAGACGACCTGCGCCGGTGCCTCGCGTCCATGGTTGCGCAGCGGACTCCTCACCAGCTCGACATCCTCGTCGTCGACAACAATCCGTCCAGCAGCGCGGCAGCGGAGGTCGTTGCAGACTTTCCCCTGGTGCGGATGATCAGCGAGAGCCGTCCCGGGCTCTCGTTCGCGCGGAACACCGGGATCCGCCATGCGCTTGGCGAGATCATCGTCGCGACTGACGATGACGTGACCGCGCCCGAGACGTGGATCGAGAAACTTGTGGGACCTTTTGTGCGGCCCGAAGTCGCGGCGGTGAACGGACACGTGCTGCCGGCGGAGCTCGAGACCGAAGCACAGTGCCGCTTCGAGGCCTATGGCGGGCTCGGCAAGGGCTTCACCGCTTTTGAAGCTGACGGCACGTGGTTCCGCACGCGACGTGACGCGGTCCCGACGTGGGGTCTCGGCGCGACCGCGAACGCCGCATTTCGTGCCGCGGTGTTCGCTGATCCCGCGGTGGGGTTGATCGACGAAGCGCTCGGCGCCGGGACACCAACCGGGTGCTCTGAAGATACGTATCTGTTTTACAAGCTGCTCAAGGCGGGTCACACGATCGTCTACGAGCCGTCCGCCTATGTCTGGCATCGCCATCGCGCAACCATGGACAGCTTGCGCCGACAGATCTACGCGTATAGCAAAGGCCACGTCGCCTACCACCTCACCACGCTGATGCAGGATGGCGACAAGCGCGCGCTGGTCCGCCTGTTCCTCTCGTTGCCGGTCGCGTACCTCCGCCGTGCCGTGCAGCGGGTCCGCCGCCACAGCGATTACCCGTTGTCCCTGATTGTTCTCGAGGTCCTGGGCAACTTCGCCGGTCCGCTGGCGCTGTGGCGATCGCGCCGCCGCGCCCGCAAGCTCGGTCGAAGTGCACCCATCGTGCAGGAGCACAGAAATGTTGTATCGGTGGAAGGTCCGGTCGCTCAAGATTCCGCGCTTCAACCTGATGTGGCGTCAGTGGCGCGCACGCCTGGGGGAGCCGGTCGGTAACTACAACGACCTGCCCGGCCACATCCGGAAGCACGCGTCCGGGAAATCCTTCGCGGACATCGGCTGCATGTGGGGCGTCAACGGTGAATATGCCTTCCAGGCCGAAGAGGCGGGCGCGACTCGTGTCTTCGGCGTGGACGTATTTGGACCGACACCGGAGTTCGAGGAGAAACGCCGGACTCGAAACTCGAAGGTCGAGTTCGTTCTCGGCGACATCTCGCGTGCCGACACGGTGGCGCGGGTCGGGGTGGTGGACGTGGTGTTCTGCGCCGGCGTCCTCTATCACCACCCGAGTCCGTTCGATCTGCTCGTCGCGCTGAGGCGGATCTGCCGCGAGACGTTAATCCTGAGAACATCGACCATTCCGGAAGTGCAGGGACTGCCCAACGCCGCTGTCTACTTCCCGATGATGGACGCCAGGGCGCGCGAACTGTGGAGCCTCAAGCGGCTTGGCGTTCTTCACCAGGCCGGGATCAGCAACGAGTTCCAGGCCAGCGACGGCTACGGCAACTGGTTCTGGGGACTGACGCCGAGCTGCCTCGAGTCGCTGCTGAAGACGGCGGGATTCCGCGTCGATCACCGCGCCACCGAGGCATTCGCGCAGACCGTCATCTGCACCGCGGTGGACGCTCCGCTCGATCACCGCCTGCCCGGCGAAGACGAGGCCCGTGAAATGGCGGCGGAGATCTCGGCGGCCGGTGTGGCCCGTCCCGCGTGAACACGGATTTGACGGATCCACGGAGCCCACGGACAAACGGGGCTCACCGATACACAGTGAATTCCGTTTGCTCCGTGAAATCCGTGTCATCAGGTGCGGCTGGGAAAGGCGCGGCGCTTGCCTTTCCCGCCAAGGGTCAGCTGGGTCTTTCTCCTGGCGTGATGCCAGAGGCCGCGCGGATGGTAGAAGCCGAGGACGGTGGCTTTGCCGGCGGCCTCAAAGAGGCGGCGCTGCCGGACCGCGGTGCGGATCTCGGTGGCCAGATGAGCGCCGTAGAACTCCTGCCAGTTGCGCCAGCCCTCGTGATAGGCCGCAAGCGACGCTTCATCGCCTTCCAGGAAGGGACGCTGGGCGGACATCACCGCCAGGGTCTCACGCAGCATCCGGGCGGCGTTGCCGCTCATGTTCGCATCGTGCTTGCGGTAATACGCCACGACTTTTCCGTGATCGTGGACGGGGTGGTGTCGCGCGATGTGGAGATACACGTCGTAGTCGGCCGAGGCATTGACCGCCGGATTGAAGCCGCCGACTCGCTCGAGCGCATCGCGCCGGAACATCACCATGCCGGGCATCCAGATGTAGTTGCGCCGGAGCAGCTCGCGATAATGGTCGCGAACGATCCGTGCCTGGACCGGCGTGTCGAGCATGTTGCCGTCGCGATCCATCATGCGGCAGCGGCCGAAGACGAACGCGCACTCTGGACGCTCGGCGAGCACCGCGGCAGCAAAGTCAACGGCGCCAGGGGCGAGGCGGTCGTCGGCGTCCAGGAACACGACGAACTCTCCACGGCTCTCGCGCAGGCCCCGGTTCCGTGCCGCCGCGAGTCCGGAGTTCTGCTGCCGGACGGAGCGGAATGCATTCGCCGTTTCGAACCTGGCCACCACGTCGGAGGTCGAGTCCGTGCTGCCGTCGTCCACCACGACGATCTCGGTCGCGACCGCAGGCGTACCGATGCTCGCGAGCGCCTCGTCCAGGAACGCGCCGTGGTTATAGCAGGGGATCACGAGCGAGACTAGCGGCGCCCCAGGCACACGCACCTCTCTTTCACGAACCCCGAAAAAAACCACAGCCGTGTCTCGGCGGCGAAGGCGCGGGCGGCGTCGCCCCGCAACAGCGAGCGCACCCACGACACGACATCCTGGATCGCGCGACGGAAGAGATGCATCGGGATTCCAAGCAGCCGTGCCCGTGCGCGCTCCATCTCCGGCAACCGCATCAACGCGTGGAACCGCCCGTGCCCGCGGTGCCAGCGCCGATGATACTCGCGCGTCATCCGCTCGGCAGGCACGTCAGTCGAGACGACCGCGTCGGGAATGTACAGGGCGGTGGCGCCGGTCGCGTAAAGTCGCCGCAGGAATTCATGATCCTCGGTCGAGCCGACCCCGTCTTTGATGCGCTGCACGTCGGGTGAAAATCCCCCTATCCGTTTGAAGACGCGTTTGCGGAACGCGAAGTTCGCGCCGATGAGCCCGACCGGTGAGCTCTCGCTGAACGTACGGCGTGCGGCGCCGTGATCCTGCAATGCCAGCGGACCCCAATGCTCAGGTGTGAGCCAGGCCGGGAGGGCGGTGAGATCGGACGCGAGCACCCTGCCGCCAACGCAGTCGATCGAAGCGTCACTGGTGAATGCCGCCGCCAGCGCCGCCGCCCATTCCGGGCGCGCTTCGATGTCGTCGTCAATAAAGGCAATGACGTCGTCTTCGTCGAAATGCTCGAACGACGCGATGCCGGCGTTGCGGGCGTACGAGAGGCCCTGGCGCGGCTCATCGATCGCGCGGACTGCCGGCGCAAACTCGGCGCACACGGCTGCGGTGGCGTCGGTCGAGTTGTTGTTGACGACGACGACCTCTGGCCGGGGACCGGCGTACGACTGCGCCACCACGCTGGCAAGCGTGCGGCGCAGGGATGCGGCCCGATTATGCGTTGGGACTACGATCCCCAGCCTGCGCATGCTCCGTCACCAGCCGCCAGTCGTGCGGCGTGTAGAAGTACCCCCGGACCGACTTACCAGGCTCCACATACAGAGCCGTCCGCCCGTAGAACCAGTCGATCGTGTCGGCGCCGGAGCGTTCCCGAATCGTTGCCCCGATCGAGTAGATGCCCGGCTGCAGCCCCAGACCCGGCATCGAGAACTCGACGACGCCGCCCCCCGGACTCAGCGTCAACTCGCCTCCGCCAATTGCCGTACTCTGCTGAAAGTGCAGGGTCCGGCCGTCACGTGAGTAGTAGAAGACCTCGACCACCGCGTCCTCGACCGATCGAAAGGCCTGGAAGTGCACGCGTGCGATCAGCGGCGCACCGGTGCTCGTGGTCAGGACCTCTTTGCCTTCGAGATCGTGGAACGTAATCGCGCCGACTTTGGCGCCGCCCGCGGCCGTCCGAATCTTGGCGTCGGCGACCGCGGCGATGTGGGCGCTTGCCGCCGTCCGCTGATACTGCTCGACGATCTCGTGCGCGGCGCCAGACGCGACCAGCTCGCCGTGTTCCATCAACGCGACGCGGTCACAGAGCTTCTCGATCGAGGACAGATCGTGCGAGATGAAGAGCATCGTCGTCCCGCTGCGACGGAGCTCGTTCAGGCGGTCGATGCACTGCAGCTGGAAGGCGGCATCGCCGACGGCGAGGACCTCGTCGACGAGAAGAATGTCGGCTTCGAGGTGTGCCGCCACTGCGAACCCGAGGCGCACATACATCCCCGACGAATACCATTTCACCGGAGTATCGATGAACTCACGGACCCCGGCAAACTCGATGATCTGCTCGAGCTTGCGATCGATCTCCCGGCGCTTCATCCCGAGAATGGATCCACTCAGGTAGACATTTTCGCGACCGGTCAGCTCGGGGTGGAATCCGGATCCGACTTCGATCAACGCCGCGACCCGGCCCGCAAGACGGATCTCTCCGCTGGTGGGACTGGTGATCTGGGAGAGCAGTTTGAGGATCGTACTTTTGCCGGCGCCGTTGTGACCGATGACGCCGAGGGTCTCACCGTGACCGACTTCGAACGACACGTCTTTGAGCGCCCAGAAGTCTTTGGTTCCGCGAGACGGAGATCCCCCTACCGCGCTGACAGGCTGGTTGATCTTGTACCGTTTCGATACGTGGGCGAAGGCGACGTCAATCATGCGCGCTCAAACGATGTCGGCCATCGTCGCCTCCGCGCGCTTGAAAACCAGGTAGGCGAGCGGTAGTGCGCAGGCCGTCACCACCGCGGAATAGGCAAGAGGCAGCAGGTCCGGGAACTGCGCCCGCAGCAGGACATCCCGAAAGGCGTTGATGATGCCGGCCATCGGGTTGAGTAGATACCACGTGCGCCAGGCGTCAGGGACGAGACCCAGCGGATAGATGACCGGTGAGACGAACATCAGGATCTGAACGAATACCGGCATCGCGACGCCCACGTCACGCCACCGGACCTGTGCGGCGGAGGCGATCAGCGAGACCGCGAGGATCCATGCCGCGAGCAGCGCCACGACCGGAACCAGGTAGATGAGCGCCAGCGTGATCGGCACTTCGAACCACATCATCAGGCCGGCAAGAGCCGCGAGCCCGATCACAAAGTCGAACAGCGCGGCGAACACGTACGTGATGGGGAGGATCTCTCGCGGAAAGTAGACCTTGGTGATGAGCGCGCTGTGATTGACGAGGGATCCCGTAGCGTTGGTGACCGCCGTCGAAAAGAACGTCCAGGGGAGCAGCGCCGCGTAGGCGAACAGCGGGTACGGCATACCCTCGCTGTCGATCTGCGCCATCTTCGAGAAAACCACCGAGAACACCGTCATCATCAGCAGCGGCTGCACCACGGCCCAGGCGACACCCAGCAGGGTCTGCCGGTAGCGGACGTTGATGCGGTGGATGCTGAGGGTGCGGAGGAGATCGCCGTACTCAGAAAGGCGGCGCAGGTTTTGGGCGACGTTCGGCCATGCAGAATTCGCAGGCCTGATGACGATCGCCGCGGCCCTCGCTGCCATGATGAGCCACAAAGTAGCAAGACGAGTTCCATATCTCTGCAGAGCTGCGTAGTCCGTCTCCTTCAATGACTTGCGGAAATGGCGGTCGCAACGTTCGACGGCTCCTCAGGGGCGAAAATCTGGCCAAAGTGTAAATATGACGCCCCCACAAATAGCCGGCCAGATCCCATGCTTTGAGTTCGTCAGACAGCGCCGAGTGTTCAGGGGCCGCCGCAACAGCGGCCTTCGCTACACGCGCCAGGCCCCGCGCCGCGGAGCCATAGAGGAATCGCGGGACGCCGGCCAGGTAGCGGACCGGCATCGGGTGGGCGCGATCCATCAGTCCGCGCGAGACGCCCCGCCAGAAACACCAGCGTCTGAAGTATCCCGGCGTCAGACGGCCGGCACAAACGTGGTGGTAAACGATCAAGTCCGGCAGGTACCGACCGCGTGCTCCCGCGCTCAGGAGGCGCAGATACATCTCCTCGTCCTCGCATGAGAAAAGTCGGGCGGGCCCGGCCGGGCCAAGGTATTCGGCATACGGCCCGACATGACGCAGCGTTCTCCGCCGGATGACGGCATTGCCGCCCTTCAAGATGCCGGAGAAGTTCTGGTCGTACGGCCGCTCCCCATCCCCGGTATGGGTGTCACCGAGGACGGCGAGGTAGTCAGACGGGATCCAAGAAGGTGGGGTCGCCGGCCAAACCGCCGTGTAGGGTCCGCCAATGAAGTCAAGCCCGGGATTTGCGGTGAAGGCCCTGAGCACACCCTCGTACCAACCCTCCTGGACCTCCTCGTCATCATCGATCATGCCGACGAGCTCTGCGGAAGTGGCCTCGATCCCGGCGTTGAGCGCGCGCGACTTCCCGCACCGGCGTTCGCTGACGACCTGTATACGACCCCGATGCCGTGCTGCCATCCACTCCAGCAGTTGAGGTGTGCCGTCAGCCGAGCCGTTGTCGATAGGGACGATGGTGACGGACAGGCCCTCGGGCACACGCGCGCGCAGGAGCGATTCGATCGCCCCGGCGAGCAGTCGTGCGCGGTTCCGTGTGGGTATTAGAATGTCGAGCGTCAACATCTATTGCCGAGGTAAGCCTCTCCTGCCAGGCTGCGCAATGCACCGGGAGAGCGCCTTCTGCAAAGGC
>JACDDJ010000021.1:9336-16407 GCA_013817065.1 Acidobacteriota bacterium | reverse complement strand
GCCAAGGTCGTGGTGCGTCAGCCTGGCTGTGGACGCGTGGGAGAAGTTCACGGTCATAGAATGAGGCATGGCGCAACGGGAGTGCTACCACTGCAAGCAACTGGTCGACGAAAGCGACGACACCCACGACTGCTGGACTACCACCGAGACCGCGCTGACCGCGGACCTGTCGGAGGATCTTCGCGAAGCGTGGGAGCGGCTGCGGGAGAGCGCCGCGGAGTTCGGCGAGCAGCGCATCTACGCGTCTCACAACTCGATCATGTTCTCGCGGAAGACGTGCTACTTCTTCGTCCGCCCGAAGAAGAGCTTCCTCGAAGTATGTGTCTTCCTGGCCAGGGCGGAACGCTCTCCACCAGTCCGCCGAGTGGCCCCGAGCTCGAAGACGAAGTTCTACCACGTGATCCAGGTGAGGCACCGGGACGAAGTGGAAGCGCCTCTGACCGAATGGCTACAGGAAGCGTATGACCTGGCCGGCGCGCCACCTGCGCCAAAATCCGCGGCGAAGAAGGCGAGAGCCAAGGCGCCAATGAAGGCCACGGCGAAGGCAAAGGGTGCCGTCGCCAAACGAAAAACAAAGTCGAAACGATCCTAGGCGATCAGGTTCGTGGGCCGTGCCTTCGCGCTGCCCGAGACAACGACGGCTTCACCTCGATTGATTTCCGCGGCAAGGTCACTTCCGGATCCCACCTTCTCAGGCCAAACCCTGGTTGCAGTGATGTTCATCGGGATCCGGGTCCCACTCCGGGTCAGGCCGGTAGCGGTCGTAGACGGTGATCGCATGATGAGCGACGAGTGCAGCGGCCCACGGATCGGACGCGAGCGCTGCAACGGCGCGCGGCCAGACGCGGTGACGCACGGGGACGGCGACGTGGACAAAGTCGGCGACGGCGCGGCCGGCCGGATCGAACTCCGGTGCGGCGTCTTCCTCCGCCCAACCGTTGTCGTGCGCCCCGATCGCATGAAGGATCGCGGCCCGGCGCGGGTGCTCCGCCAGCGGGACGCACGACTCCATGACCGTCCGCGCCAGGCTCGCGTGAGCCGGTTGCGTAATCAGCAGCAGGCCGCCGTCATCGGCAGGACGGACGATCATGAGCTAGACCCTTCGAAGGTCACGCCATCTGCCACAGTCCGATGGCTGCACCGGTCGGATCCTGGATGATGCTGTAGTGGCCCATACCTGGAATCGCCGTGACGTCCATGAGCACGGTGGCCCCAAGCGCAATCGCCTGCTCCGTTGACGCCTTGATGTCATCGACGACCACGTAGGGTAGCCAGGCGGACGGTGCACCGGGCATCGGCTGCCGCATCATGCCGCCGCCGGTGCCTTCGCCAGGGTTGATCATCGTGTAGGTGCCGACCGGCATCTCGGTGTCCTCGAGCGTCCAGGAGAACAACTCGCCGTAGAACGCCTTGGCGGCGGCGGGGTCGGTCGAACTGAGCTCGACGTGCACGAATGGGTTTCCCATGGCGCTCCTTTGGTGTCTCCGCTAGTTTAGTGCCGACACAAGGGGAGTATGCACACGATACGATTCGGCGGTCGCATGTATTAGGATGATCCGCTAACTGACACTATTTTTCTCAGCAAGGGAGCTCATACGATGTTCGTTCGCCAGCGGCTGACGCTCGGCTTAGCCATGATCCTCGGCCTGATCGGGTGGATGGCCGTCCCAATGCCCGCCCAGTCGGGCGCCCAGCCTCAATCCGGATCCTCCATCGTCGATTCGATCCGCTTCCGCGAGATCGGCCCTACGCGCCAGGGCGGGCGCTACGTCGAGTTCGCGGTAGTCGAATCCAACCCCCGTGTGTTCTACGCCGCCACGGCAACGGGCGGCCTCTGGAAAACCGAGAACAACGGGGTCAGCTTCACGTCGGTGTTCGACGACCAGCCTGACTTCGCGCTTGGCGCGGTGGCGCTCGCGCAGAGCCGTCCTGAAGTGATTTACGTCGGGACCGGCGAGTCGAACAACTCGCGATCGACCTACGGCGGCAACGGTGTCTACAAGTCGGTGGACGGCGGGCAGAAGTGGACGAAGGCCGGGCTCCCCAACGCCGGGCGCATCGGCCGCATCGTCGTTCACCCGAAGAATCCGGACGTCGTGCTCGTCGCCGCGAGCGGACACCTTTACAGTGAGAATCCCGACCGCGGCGTCTACCGCTCGACCGACGGCGGCGCGAACTGGACCAGGACGCTCGATCACAAGGTGGACGGCCGCCCCATCGGCGCGATCGACATCGTAATGGATCCGTCCAACCCGAACATCCTCTATGCCGCAACCTACGACAAGGTCCGGAAGCCATGGACCTTCGGCGAGGGCGGCCCGGGCAGCGCGATCTTCAAGAGCACTGACGGCGGCGCCAAGTGGACTCAGCTCACGAATGGCCTCCCGACCGGCCTCCTCGGCCGCATCGGCCTCTCGATCGCACGCAACGCACCGAAAACGGTCTACGCCGTCATCGAGAACGTCAATGCCCGCGATCCGAAGGTCAGCCCCGAAGAGCGCGCCAAACGCCTCGCGCAGGGCTTCGGCGACGGCTCGATCGGCGACGAGCTGCACCGCTCGGACGATGCCGGTGCGACCTGGCGCAAGGTGTCTCCCATCGAGAGTGCCGCGGCACCAGCGGCTGCAGAGGCACCCGCGCCGACGGGGCGCGGCGCTGCGGCAGCGACACCTCCCGTTGCGCAGGGCCGTGGCGGGCGAGGCGGCGGCTGGCAGGGTGGTGGCCCGCCCTACTACTACGGACAGATCCGCGTCGATCCAAACGACAAGGAGCACGTCTATCTGCTGAGCGTTGGCGTCACTCACACGACTAACGGGGGCAAGACCTGGACCTCCGCGTTCGGCTTCGGCGGCGACAACCACGCGCTGTGGATCAATCCGGCCGACAGCAGTCACCTCATTCTCGGGCACGACCACGGCATGGGCGTGTCGTTCGACGCCGGCCGCACGTGGCTGAGCCCGGACAACAAGCCGCTCGCCCAGTTCTACGCGATCGGCTACGACATGGACCAGCCGTACAACGTCTACGGCGGGCTGCAGGACAACGGGTCGCTTCGCGGTCCGAGCTCGATCCCCGGTGGCGCCTCCATTCCGTTCGAGGCGTGGTATCGCGTCGGCGGCGGCGACGGCTTCTACAACGTCGTCGATCCGACCGACTCGCGCTGGCTGTACAACGAGAGCCAGTTCGGCGCGATCCAGCGCATGGACCAGCAGACTGGTCAGTCACGGTCGATCCGCTATAGTCGGCCGCAGGGTCAGGAGCCGCTACGCTGGAACTGGTCCTCACCGATCATGCTCTCGCCGCACAACCCGGAAATCGTCTATCACGCGGCGAACGTCCTCCTGCGCTCCACTAATCGCGGCGACACCTGGACGGAGATCAGCCCCGACCTGACCAAGAACCTGGCGGAGCGCCGCGGCGGCTCCGGCAACATCCAGTACGCGACCATCACCACGATTGACGAGTCGCCGATCGTCGCCGGGGTGATCTGGGCTGGAACCGACGACGGCAACGTCCAGGTCACGCGCGACAACGGCCGCACCTGGACGAACGTCACCGACAAGATCACGGGGCACACCGGCCACTGGGTCAGCCGCGTCGTCGCATCGAGCCACGATGCCGGGACCGCCTACGTCACCGCCACGGGATATCGCAGTGACGACTTCAAGCCGTTGGTGTGGAAGACCACGGACTACGGGGCCACGTGGACGTCGATTGCCGGGAACCTGCCGAACGAAGCGATCAACGTGATCCGCGAGGACCGGAAGAACCCGAACCTGCTGTTTGTCGGGACGGACTTCGGGCTCTACGCGTCTCTCGATGGCGGCAAGTCGTGGCAGCGGATGAAGAACGGGTTGACCACCAACCCGGTGCACGATCTCGCCATCCACCCGCGCGACCAGGAGCTCATCGTCGGCACCCACGGGCGCGGGATCTACATCGCTGACATCTCCGGGCTCCAGGCGTTGACGCCGGCCGTCCTGGGCGCTGATGCGCACCTGGCGCCAATCGTCCCGACCGTGCAGCAGACCGCCGGACTGCGCCCCGTGACGGCCTCGGCCAACTACAACGGCCAGAGCCGTTTGCCGGGCGTCCACATCAACTACTACTTGAAGTCCGCAGCGGAGGGCGTCAAGGTGCGCGTGTATGACGGCGCCCGGATGATCGCGGAAGGCGACGCGCCGGGCAACGCCGGTCTCAATACCGTCCGCTGGACGATGCAGTCGGTGCGGCCGGCGACGGAAGCCGAACTCGCCGCCGGCGGGCGTGGACGCGGCGGACGTGGTGGCGTGGCGGATTCGGCGGACGCGGCGGTGGCGCAGCGGCTGCCTCACCGCAGTTCCCCGAGCCAGGCACGGGCGTGCTGGCGACGGTCAGTCCGGGCGAGTACCGGGTCGTCCTGAGTGTCGGCGGCCGCGAGTACACCCAGACCGCGTTTGTGATGGCCGGCAAGTAGCGCCACCACGCGTATCAATGGGCGCAGGAGCTTCGGTTCCTGCGCCTTTTTTCTTTGTAGGAGCTCACGCTGAGGGTACGGTCGCGCTCAACCTGAGGGTGCGGTCGCGCTGACGATGGGGGTGCGGTCGCGCTAACGCTGAGGGTGCAGTCTCGGTTTTCCACAACTGCAGAGTTCGGGCACGAAACTTTAGCCGGGCGGGCTCCGTCCAACCCCCGGAGCCTATCCCCCACAATGTGGTTTAAACAGCACCAAGCCTCACTCGGCGACTTTGAACAGCTGGTTCTACTGGGTGTAATCCGGCTCGGCGAGGGCGCTTACGGCGCAGCGATTCGCCAGGAGATCCACGCCCGGTCCGGCCGGGACGTTTCGATCAACGCCGTCTACACCACGCTGGATCGCCTCGAAACGAAGGGACTGCTCGCGTCTTCGATCGGTGAGCCCACCGCCCAGCGCGGCGGACGCCGGCGCAAGTTCTACACGCTGAAACCGGCCGGAACCGCGGCGATGCGCCAGGCGTATCACGCGTTTCGATCGATGACCGAGGGGCTCGACGAGCGGCTGGGCACGAAATGAACCCCTCGCCCCCTTCCCTGCCTGCGCTGTTGCTGTCGCGGCGGCTCTCACCCGAGTGGCGAGAGTACGTGCTGGGAGACCTCGAGGAAGAATTCATCGCGCGCGCCGCGCAGTCCCCCGCCGCGGCTCGGCGATGGTACTGGTCGCAGGCCGTTCGATGCCTTGTGGCGCCACCTAAACCATCAACCGTTGCCGACACTTCCCCTGAACGAGATCCATTCATGCGTACTCTTGCTGCCGACGTCCGATATGCGGCTCGTGTTCTGATTCGCACGCCGTCGTTTACGCTCGCCGTCGTCGCCGTCCTTGCGCTCGGCATCGGCGCCAACACCGCCATCTTCAGCATCGTCAACACCGTGCTGCTTAGACCGCTCCCATTCCAGGACCCGGACCGGCTCGTTCGACTGTTCCATGTCCCGCCGCAGGATGCGTTTCCAGGCATGAAAACGTTCGCGGTGTCCCCCGCGAACTTCTATGACTGGCAGCGCGGCGCGCGGCAGTTCGAGCGGATGGCGATCTACCAGTTCAGATCGTTCGTCATGGCGGGAGGTACCGGCGCACAGGAGGTGACTGCCGCCGCAGTCGGGGCCGGATTTTTCGAGGTCGTGCAGGCGACGCCGGCACTCGGGCGCGCGTTCGCACCGGAGGAGGACACACAAGGGCGGCATCGCGTCGTGATCCTGAGTGATGGCTTCTGGAAGCGACAGTTCGGCGCCGCGCGCGACGTCGTCGGCCGGACGCTCAGACTCGACGGTGAGCCATACACCGTCGTCGGCGTTATGCCACCCGCCTTCACCGTCGAAGCGTGGGCCGCCACCGGACGCGAACTGTGGGTTCCGCTCGCCTACAGTGGTGAGGATCGCGCCGTTCGCGAGAACCACAACGCACAGGTGATCGCGCGCCTGCGTCCAGGCGTCACCGCCGCGCAGGCCACAACCGAGATGGAGGAAATTTCCAGGCAGCTCGAGGCCGCGTATCCGAAGGACAACGCGGGCTGGGGCGCGACGGTGATTCCGCTGCACGAACTCGTCGTGCGGGACGTCCGCATGTCGCTTGTCATCCTGCTTGCCGCGGTCGCGCTCGTGCTGCTGATCGCGTGCGCAAATGTGGGCAACCTGCTCTTTGCGCGGGCGCTCAGCCGGCGCAAGGAGATCGCGATCCGCTCGGCACTCGGCGCCGGCCGCGGCCGCGTGTTCCAGCAACTGCTCGTGGAGGCACTGCTTCTCGGCACGATCGGCGGTATCGTCGGTCTGCTGCTGGCAGACGCCGGATTGAGCGCCGGTGCGAAACTGCTGGCAGGGCAACTGCCGCGTGCCGAAGAACTGTCGATCGACGGGCGCGTGCTGCTGTTTGCTCTCGCGGCCTCGCTCATCACCGGCGTCCTCGCGGGCGCGATGCCGGCACTCCGCGCCGGTCGCGCCGATCTGAACGAAGCGCTCAAGGAGGGCGGACGCAACGACAGCGCCGTCGGGATCAGGACGCGCCAGCTCCTCATCGTCGGGGAAGTTGCGCTCTCACTCGTCCTGCTGATGGGCGCCACGGTGATGGTCCGCAGCCTGCTGGCGTTGCGATATGCGGAGACCGGCTTCAATCCGCGGAACGTTCTGACGATGAGAGTGTCGTTGCCGGAGACGCGATACGACACCCCCGACAAGACGCTGGCCTTCTTCAGCAGTGCGCTGGAACGCATCCGCACACTTCCGGGTGTGGAAACGGCTGGCGGCATCGATGACCTGCCGCTGCTCGGTGGATCCCAGCAGCCGATCGTGCTCGAGGGCCGCGCCGAACTCCTGCCGAAGGATCAGCCGACAGTAGCGGTCCGCAAGGTCACACCCGGTTACCTGAAGGTGATGCAGATCCCGATGCTGCGTGGACGCGACGTCGCCCTGGGGGATGGCGAAGTAATGCTCGTCAGCCAGTCCGCCGCAAAGCTTCTATGGGGCGATGTGGATCCGGTCGGCCGGCGCGTAACGCTGCCGCTGCAGTCGCGGACCCTCAACAAGGAAGTGATCGGTGTTGTCGGGGACGTGAAGCAGGGG
>JACDDJ010000021.1:0-9326 GCA_013817065.1 Acidobacteriota bacterium | reverse complement strand
GTCTACGAATTCACCCGGCAACAGGCGCCGCCCGGCCTGACGATCGTCGTCCGAACGAGTGTGCCGCCGATGTCGCTCGCGAAGGGCGCCGCCGACGTGGTGCGCTCGATCGATCCAGAGCAGCCGGTCGAGGAGATTCGCACGATGGAAACGGTCCTGGACGAAACCCTCGGGTCGCAGCGTTTCAGCGCAATGCTTCTCGGCATGTTCGCAATGCTGGCACTGACGCTGGCGTCGGTCGGCATCTACAGCGTCCTCTCGTACATCGTCCGGGGCCGGAGCCGCGAGATCGGCATCCGCACTGCGCTTGGTGCGAGCACGCGCGATGTCGTGCGCTTGATCCTTATCGAAGGGATGTCGCCGGCGCTGGTCGGCATCGCGGCCGGGATCGTCGCCTCACTGGCGTCCACGACATTGCTTCAGGGGGTGGTGTTCGGTGTGAACG
Source organism: Acidobacteriota bacterium (assembly GCA_013817065.1). GTDB lineage: Bacteria > Acidobacteriota > Vicinamibacteria > Vicinamibacterales > 2-12-FULL-66-21 > JACDCA01. Next base: position 8,881 of record JACDDJ010000021.1, on the reverse strand, counting down.
CCTGGGATCCATTGATGCTGGGGGCGGTTGCCGGCAGCCTGGCGCTGGTCGCGTTCATCGCCACGCTGGCGCCGGCATACCGCGCCTCGCGAGTCGATCCGTTGACCGTGCTGCGCGGGAACTAGCTCGCGATGGAAAAAGGAAAATGGAAAATGGTAAAGCGTCTCAATCGAAGCGCTTTTCCATATTCCATCTTCCCTCTTCCATTTTCTTAGTGAGCGGCCTTCTGACGATCGCGGAGGTCGCGAACGTGATCGTGGGCCTGCCGGACCTTCGTCGACTGCTGCTGAACAAGGGTGCGGGCCGTAGCGTCCAGCGACGTCTCCTTCAGCGCGTTCTCGTACGCAGCCTTGGCGACGTCTTCACCGCGTTCGGCCTCGGCGATGATCGTGTGATCGTTCTTGCCGGTGACCGCCGACTTGATGTCGATCCAGCCGCGGTGCAGTGATGCACTCACGCTGCCGGCCTTCTCGGGATCCTCACCGAGGCGACGCACCTCAGCCTGGAGCTCACGCGCCATCTCGGCACGCTGACGTGAGTATTCGAGGAACTTCGCCTTCGTTTCAGAGCTCTGCAGCCCCTCTGCTGCAGTCTTGAAACCGAGTTCTCCGTCTTTACACGTTTCGATCAAATTGTTGAGTGTGGAAATCGTATCGCTTGCCATGCTGTCTTTTCCTCCAGCCGAATACGACAGCAATCTTCAATCCATCAAGCCGCGGCTCAACAGTGCGCAGTAGAGCTATCAGCCCTTCTCGAAAGCGTTGCGAAGCTTGTCCGCGAGGGACCCGAAGGCTGCGTTGGTCGAGGAATCCTCACGTTCGGCATACTCCCGTACCTCGGCTGCTTCGTGCGCATCCTGAATGCCCTTGATGCTGAGCCGGATGCGCCGGCTCGGTGGCTCCTCGACATCGAGCACGATCACCTCGACCTCGGATCCGACCGGCAGCGCTTTCGCAACGTCCGCTTCCCGCGGGACGTTCGTCTCGCTCATTGGAATGAGACCAGTACGCCCCGGACCGAGGAACACGAAAACGCCGAACTTTTCGTGGCGCTCGACCTTCCCCTTCACTCTCGCGCCCGGCACGATGGCGGCGGACGCTTCGGCCAGACCGGCGCGCGCCGACCCCTCGGGCAGAAGCGCGACACCAAGACGCTTCTTCTCGAGGTCGATACTGAGGATCTCGAATGCCCCGGTCGTACCTGGAGGAACCTGAGCGGCCCATCCCTGTGAGCGACCCGTCGGCGGGAACGTCGATACGTGCGCCAGCCCCTCGACGCCCGGCTCGAGCTCCACGAATGCGCCGAAGTCAGTCACCCGCGTAACCCGCCCGGTGTGGACCTGTCCGACCGAATACGTCGATGCGACTCGCGACCACGGATCGGCGGTCAACTGTCTCAGTCCAAGCGAGATCTTGCCTTTGGCTTCATCGACCTGGAGGACCTTGACGCTGATCTCATCGCCCGGCTTCACCACCTGAGAGGGATCGCTGATGTGGGACCACGCCATCTCGGAGACGTGCAGCAGACCCTGGACGCCGCCGCCAAGATCCACGAATGCGCCGAACTCGCGGACCGACGCGACACGTCCGGTCATGATCGCGCCTGCAACGATCGACTGCTTGACGGCTGCCGCGTTTGCCCGCTGTTCCTCTTCGAGCACCGCCCGGCGAGAGACAACGAGGTTCTTTCCGCCCTCCTTGAATTCGACGATGCGGAAGGCATACGCCCGGCCGACGTGAATCGCCGGGTCGGTCTTGAGTGTGTCCATCTGTGAGAAGGGGCAGAAGGCACGCTGCCGCGCAATGCGGACCTCGTAACCACCCTTGATCACGCTCTCGACTTTCCCCTCGACCGCCAGACCCGTCCGGAATGCGTCCTCGAGCTGCTGCTGTGTCTCGGCGCTGCGCACGCCGCGGCGAGAAAGTGTCAGGCCGCCTGCCGTCGACACCACCGTCGCCTGGATGCGGTCGCCGACAGCGACCTCGACCCGACCCTCATCGTCGGTCAACTCGCTCAGCTCAATCGTTGCCTCGCCCTTGCCACCCACGTCGACAAAAGCAACCTCCGGACCGATCGCGACGATCGTGCCTTCAACGGTCTGGCCCTGCTTGACTCGCTTTGCTTTGACCGACGCCTCGAATATCGCCGCAAAGTCTTCCGTGGACTCGGTCACACAGATCTCCTGAGAATAACCAAAAGACTATTGTGCCACCCTCGCAAGCGTCAGCCGAAAGGCGACCATTTCCTCGCCGTTACGGACGAGCAGGATGTCGCCGGCCAGAACGGGGTGATTCCACGTCTTTCCGTTCAACGCCGGGACCTTTGCGAGTTCCTTGTATTCGTCCGGCTTTGCGCTGACCAGCGCCAGTTCGCCGTCTTCTGAGAGGACGAGAAGCAGGTCCTGATCGGGCAGCAGCATGAGCTGGCCCTGGCCATAGCGTCCGCCCTTCCACTTCTTCGCACCGTCCTCCAGGCTGATGCAGGAGAGAATGCGTCCATCGAACCCGAACGCATGTCCGTCGTTGACGACATAGTCATTGAAGTACGGCTTCAGGCCCTTCGAAGTCCAACGTTCTTCGACGGTCCAGCCACTCGCTCCACCGCTGACGGTAAGACGACGAACGCCCAGACCGCCCATCGCATCCGCAGAGCTGATCAGCAGATCCCCGCCTGAGAGGAGTACGGGCTGGACGATCGGAGTGCCCTCGAAGGCGTTCTCCCAGAGGACGGCGCCGTCCGCGAGCGAAACGCTGGACGCGCCGAAGCCGCTGAGCATCACGATCTGCGGAACGCCGCCGATTGTCGCAAGGTGCGGCGAGCTGTAGCTGCCGCCCTTCGTCTGTGCGGTCCAGCGCGGCTGGCCAGTGGACTTGTCGTAGGCGACGAGCCTTCCGGACGTCGCGACGACCACCGTGTCGGCCACGACGAGCGGCGAACCGGTGAAGCCCCAACCGGGTAGCTTCGCGCCGGTGTCAGTGGCCGCATCGCGCGTCCAGATCACCGCGCCCGTGCGCGCGTCGAGTGCATTGACGATCCCGGTTGCACCGAGCGAGTAGAGTCGTCCTCCGCTCAATGTCGGTGTCGCTCGCGGCCCCGCACCACCATTCGATTCATAGAACCTGACCGGGTCCTTGTGCCGCCACACCGGCGCACCTGTGCTGACGCGATACGCCGCGACGAGTTCGTCGTCGCCGCGCTGCTCCTGGGTGTAGAGAATGTCGCCGCGGACGGCTAAAGATGACCAGCCCGGCCCGATCGCACGTCGCCATAGTTGCTGGGGCGGTGACGTGACCCAGTCGGTTTCGATCTGGACGCCGCGTATCACGCTATCGCGCCTCGGCCCTCGAAAGCCTGGCCAGTCGACTCGAGCAGTTGCGGGCGGCGCGACGGGCGACGGAGTTGACGCGACGGCGGCTTCCGGGATCTCGACCGTCGCCGCCGCCGGAGGAGGCAGTTCGGGGGCATCGCCGCCCTCTGCAAGCAGCCGCTCTTCAGGCGTCATCGACCATCGCCAGTGGAGGTCCGAGCCGCCGGCGATGACGCCTTCGCTCCTGACCAGCGCCCACGCAGCGCCTGCGGTGGAGATGATCACGATCATAGCTACACGACGGCGACCGGGCGACGATGCATGGAACGTGACCGCCCAAACGACGAGCGCGATCGTCATCACCGGGATCGCATAGACGTACAACATGAACCCCATCATTCCGCCGACGATCGAGGGGTGAAGAAAGAACCGCGTCGCGAACAGCGCCGCCGCCATTACCGCGATCGCGCTGAGTCGGTCGGACCATGCTGCGCGGCTCAGAAACAGCCACCACAGGGCGATCATCAGCGCGCCCGCCATACCGCCGATCACGGCAACTCCCTGGAGCGAATCTCTGAGTTCACCGTCCGGGAAGATAAAGGGAAGAACGTAGCGCAGGGCCACGAGCAGCGCGGCCAGGACGATGCCCGGCAGGAGGCGAAGGGGTGGGCGCGACACGGCTGCGGAGGCGTGGGGTTCAGGATTAGCGTTCATGTGTGCCACCCGGGATTTTGGCCATGGTCGGAGGCCTCCACGGCCTTGACGTGGAAGGTCTACGGCTTGTTCCGGCATTCGCCTGCTCCGGATGGCTGGCCCCCGTGAGAGACTTACCGGACCGCAGGTGTCGAACCCCGGAAAAGGAGATCAGTCGTCCGATGACGGAAGCAGGATCGAGCGAAGCACCGAGACGAATCGGGGTCCCGCGTGAACGCCTGGCTGGCGAGCGCCGTGTCGCCGCCACGCCCGAAACAGTTCAGCGCCTGCGCGGTCTCGGCTTCGATGTGAGCGTGGAAACTGACGCCGGTGCTGCCGCTGGTTTCGGGGACGAGGACTATCGAGCCGCCGGGGCGGCGATCATCCCGGATGCCCGGCACCTCTGGGGCGAAGCCGATATCGTCCTCAAGGTCCAACCCCCTGGAGAGTTCACCGACCTCGGTGCACACGAAGCGGACCTGCTGCGCCCTGGCGCCGTCGTCATCAGTTTTCTATGGCCCGCAAAGCACGAGGCGCTGATCTCCCGGATGGCGGCGCGCGGCACCACCGCGCTGGCGGTCGACCAGATCCCGCGCATCACCCGCGCCCAGAAGATGGACGCGTTGTCGACGATGGCCAACATTGCCGGCTACCGCTCGGTCATCGAAGCGGCGAGCTTCTACGGCCGGTTCTTCACCGGACAGATGACCGCGGCCGGGCGCGTACCGCCGGCCAAAGTGCTCGTGATCGGGGCCGGCGTCGCCGGGCTTGCCGCCATCGGTGCGGCCCGCGGCCTCGGCGCGATCGTCCGCGCCTTCGACACGCGCAGCGCGGTCAAGGAACAGGTCAAGAGCATGGGGGCCGAGTTCCTCGAGGTCACCATGGAAGAATCCGGCGAGGGCGCCGGCGGATATGGCAAGACGATGTCGCCCGAGTTCATCCGCGCCGAGATGGAACTGTTTGCCGCCCAGGCGCGCGAGGTCGACATCATCATCACCACCGCGCTGATACCCGATCGGCCGGCCCCCATCCTCATCACCGAGGAGATGGTCCGGTCGATGAAGAAGGGCTCGGTCATCGTCGATCTCGCCGCCGAGAACGGCGGCAACTGTGCCCTGACGATTCCGAATACTGTGGTCGATCGTCACGGCGTCCACATCATCGGCTACGTGGACCTGCCGAGTCGGCTCGCGCCCACCGCCAGCCTCCTCTATGGAAGCAATCTGGTCCACCTCCTCGAGGACATGGGCGGCAACGCGAAGTTCAAGATCGACCTCGAGAACGCGGTCGTCCGAAACGCTCTCGTCGTCCACAATGGCGAGGTCACGTGGCCGCCGCCGAAGGCCCCGGCGCCACCCCCACCCAAGGTGGCCGCTCCGCCGCCTGTCGCTACTGCACCACCGAAGCCGGCGGAGAAGAGCCCGGTTCTCGCGGGCCTCGCCGGACTGCTTGGTGCGGCGGCGCTACTCGCGCTCGGGTTCGTCGCACCGCCATCGTTTCTCTCGCACCTGACCGTCTTCGCACTGGCCTGCATCGTTGGCTGGCAGGTGGTCTGGAATGTCACGCCGGCGTTGCACACCCCGCTGATGAGCGTGACCAACGCGATCAGCGGGATCATCGTCATTGGCGGGATGCTGCAACTCAGGGGAGAAGGGAACGCGGCGAGCTGGCTGGGCGCGGCCGCGATCCTGCTGTCGACAATCAATATTGCGGGTGGATTCCTGGTCACCCATCGCATGCTGCGGATGTTTCGCCGCTGATGAATGTTCCGCCGTTGATGAGGCTCCGCCGCTAATCCTCTATGCCTGACACCGTCGTATCCGTCGCGTATCTGCTGGCCGGCGTTCTCTTCATCCTCAGCCTCGCCGGACTCTCGGCCCAGGCGACCGCCCGCCGCGGCAACCTCTACGGCATCACCGGGATGATCATCGCGGTCGTCGTCACCGCCTTCGGGCCCTGGCCGATCGACTTGGTCACGCTTGCCGGCATCGTCGCCGTCGGCGCGGTCGTCGGAGCCATCCTGGCCTGGCGAGTCGAAATGACCGCGATGCCGCAACTGGTCGCGATCCTGCACAGCTTCGTCGGCCTCGCGGCAGTACTCGTCGGCATCTCCGGAACGATCAGTCCGCACGTTGCGCTGACCGGGATCGACCGGCAGATTCACGATGCCGAGACGTTCCTCGGCGTGTTCATCGGTTCGGTGACCTTTACCGGGTCGTTGATCGCATACGGCAAGCTGCAGGGTCTCATTCGCAGCAAGCCGCTGCTGCTCGAGGCGCGTCATGGTCTGAACCTCGCCGGGCTCCTGGCCTGCGTCGCGCTGGGTGTGATCTTCGTCACCACCGAGGGCTCGCCGATGTGGGCGCTGCTCGCTTGCGCGGCCATCTCAGGGGTACTCGGCATCCACCTGGTGATGGCGATCGGCGGCGCCGACATGCCGGTGGTCGTCTCGATGTTGAACAGCTACTCGGGGTGGGCCGCGGCGTCCGCCGGGTTCATGCTCTCGAACGATCTGCTGATCATCACCGGCGCGCTGGTGGGCTCGAGCGGCGCGATCCTCAGCTACATCATGTGCCAGGCGATGAACCGCTCCTTCCTGAGCGTGATCCTCGGTGGCTTCGGCGGCGAAGAGGCGGCGCCCGGCGGAGCGGCCGCCGGTGAAGCAGGCGAAGTGCACAGCGTCATGGCGCCTGAGCTCGCGCAACTGTTGCTCGACGCGCGCGAGGTCGTGATCGTGCCGGGGTATGGAATGGCTGTCGCGCAGGCGCAATATCCGCTGCACGAGTTGACGCAGCTGCTGACCGAGCGTGGCACCCGCGTCCGCTTCGCGATCCACCCCGTTGCCGGACGGCTGCCCGGCCACATGAACGTCCTGCTCGCCGAGGCGCGCGTTCCCTACGACATCGTTTACGAGATGGACGAAGTCAACGACGACTTTCCTCGCGTCGACCTCGTGATGGTGGTGGGCGCCAACGACATCGTCAATCCAGGCGCCAAGGACGATCCGTCCAGCCCGATCTACGGCATGCCGGTTCTCGAAGTCTGGAGGGCCAAGACCTGCGTCGTCTCCAAGCGCGGCATGGCGACCGGCTACGCTGGCGTCGAGAACCCGCTGTTCTACAAGGACAACACGCTGATGCTGTTCGGCGACGCACGCAAGTCGATCGAAGCAACCCTCGCCGAGTTCCGCCGGGTCGCGTTGGTCAAAAGCGCCTGAGCACGCGCCAGCTAATCCGAGCAGCCCGCCACGGAACACTCCACCTTCACTCGACGTCCAAGTGACGCGATGTCACCCTTCGTCCAGTCATGACCAAGGTGCGCCGTTTCGTTCGTCGCCTTGTGACGCTGTTCCGGCCCTCGCGAGCTGAGGACGACCTCGCCAAGGAGGTACGCGCTCACCTCCAACTCGCCGAAGATCAGTTCATCGCCTCCGGGATGAGCGCCGAGGAGGCGCGGTTCGCCGCGCGGCGGGCCTTTGGAGGTGTCGAACAGGCAAAGGAAAGGCAGCGGGATGAGCGCAGCTTCCGGATCCTTGCCGGCTGGCCGATGGACTTGAAGCGTGGTATGCGGATGCTGGCCAAGACTCCAGGCCTCACGGCGATCGCTGTGATTGCCCTGGCGGTCGCAATCGGTGCCGGCGCCGCATACCTCGAGTTCGTCAACGATCTCGTGCACCCGTCTCTTGCCGCTCCTCACGGCGATCGCATCGTCGGGATCGGCGTGTGGGACGTCCAGCAGCACAAGACCAAGCCGCTCCTGGTCCAGGACTTCGACAACTGGCGGCGAGCGGCCACATCCTTCGAGGATCTGGGCGCATTCCGAAAGCTAGCCGGTCATCTCGTCACTGCGGACGGACGCGCCGAGCCAGTACGAGGCGTGGAGATCAGCCCCGTCGTATTCCGACTGTTCCCCACCACACCCCTGCTGGGCCGTGGACTGCGCGAGGACGATGCGCGGGTGGAAGCGGCGCCTGTCGCGGTGCTCGGGCAGGAGTTGTGGAGAACACGCTTCAACAGCGATCCCACGATTGTAGGGAAGACGATCCAGCTCGGACGATACGGTTACACGGTCGCCGGAGTGATGCCCGAGACGTTTGGGTTCCCATTGAACCAGAACCTGTGGACGCCACTAAAGGTCCAGGGCGCCACGCTTCCTGGCAGTGGCGATGCGATCCAGATGTTCGGGCTGGTGAAAACGGACGTGAGTCTCAGCGCAGCCGGCGCCGAGTTGGCCTCGACCCTTCCCCAGATGGACGCGCCGGTGCGCGTCGAGGTACGCCCGTACGTGGATCATCGGAGAGCAGCGGAGACCGACAGCGTAACGATCCAGAGGCTGCTCTATTCTGGCAACCTGCTGTTTGTGCTCCTGCTCGCAATCTGCGGCGCCAATGTCGCAACACTCGTCTTCGCGCGAACGGCCACGCGCGAAGCGGAGATCACGGTGCGCACGGCACTCGGCGCCAGCCGACGGCGGATCTGTGCGCAGCTGTTCGCGGAAGGCTTGATCCTCTCCCTCGTCGCAACGCTGGTGGGCCTTCTGCTCGCCGGGACGATGGGGCCATGGCTGACGCGCATGGCAACGGACGCGATCGGACAGCCGCTGCCCTTCTGGTGGAGCGACACCATCGGATTGGAGACGATCCTTTACGCTCTTGGTCTCGCCGTCTTCTCGGCCGTGATCGTCGGCGTCGTGCCGGCACTCAAGGCGACGGGACCGCACCTGCAACTTCGCCTGCGTCAGGGCGCGGTCGGTGGCTCCTCCATGAAGTTCGGCCGCCTCTGGACGGGTGTGATCGTGACGCAGGTCGCAATCACGGTGCTCTTCCTTGCCGCACTCGTGTCACTCGGGTGGACCACTTACCGCGGCCGCCAGGATCACGAC
>JACDDJ010000376.1 GCA_013817065.1 Acidobacteriota bacterium | reverse complement strand
GAGCTGGACCTGATCGAGAAGCTCGATCTGGCCGGCTACTTCCTGATCGTGTGGGACATCGTGAACTTCTGCCGGCAGGAGGACATCCTGGTGCAGGGCCGCGGGTCCGCCGCCAATAGCGCGGTCTGCTACAGCCTCGGCATCACGGCTGTCGATCCGATCGGCATGGAGTTGCTGTTCGAGCGGTTCCTCTCGGAAGAACGCGGCGAGTGGCCCGACATCGACTTGGACCTGCCGAGCGGCGATCGTCGCGAACGCGTCATCCAGCGGATGTACCAGAAGTACGGGGCGCATGGCGCTGCCCCCGGAGGGCCGAGGGTGGCGATGACGGCCAACGTCATCACCTACCGTGGACGCAGTGCGGCACGCGAAGTGGGGAAGGTGTTGTCGATCCCGCCTGAACAGGTGGACCGTCTCGCCAAGGTGATGAATCACTTCGAGTGGGTCGATCCGAAAGAGACCCTCGATCGAAATTTGCGTGAGGTGGGGATCGATATCCACATGCCGGTCATCCAGACGTTCGGCCGGCTGTGGGAACAGATCCAGGACCTGCCGAGACATCTCGGTCAGCATTCGGGCGGCATGGTCTTCTGCCAGGGCCGCCTCGACGACATCGTGCCGCTCGAGAACGCCAGCATGCCGGGGCGCGTGGTGATCCAGTGGGACAAGGACGATTGCGCCGACATGGGCCTCATCAAGGTCGACCTGCTCGGCCTCGGCATGATGGCGGTGATCCAGGATGCGTTGACGCTGGTGAACGGCGGATCCCAGCAACTCAATCTAAACCTCGTGCATCTCCCGCCAGACGATCCAGCCGTCTACAAGATGCTGCAGCAGGCCGATACGGTCGGCATCTTCCAGGTCGAATCGCGTGCGCAGATGGCGACGCTTCCGCGTCTCCAGCCAAAGAAGTTCTACGACATCGTTGTCGAAGTCGCGCTGATTCGACCGGGCCCGATCGTCGGCGACATGGTCCATCCCTATTTGAAACGGCGACAGGGGAAGGAAGCGGTGACCTACGCGCATCCCTCGCTCGAACCGATTCTCAAGAGAACGCTCGGCGTGCCGCTCTTCCAGGAGCAGCTGTTGCGGATAGCGATGGTGGCGGCGGGATTTTCCGGTGGCGAAGCGGAGGAGCTTCGCCGCGCGTTCGGGTTCAAGCGCTCCGAGAAGCGCATGCAGCAGATCGAGGGAAAGCTGCGCGCCGGAATGGAGAAGCAGGGCATCAGCGGCGCCACCGCGGAGGCGATCATCAAGTCCATCACCTCTTTCGCGTTGTATGGATTTCCGGAATCGCATTCGGCCAGTTTTGCGCTGCTCGTCTACGCCAGCGCGTATCTGAAAGCGCACTATCCGGCGGCGTTCTACACCGCCATGCTGAACAACCAGCCGATGGGTTTCTACCATCCAGCCACGCTCGTGAAAGATGCGCAGCGCCACGGGGTCAGCTTCATACCGATCGACGTGCAGAAATCCGATTGGGAATGCCGGGTGGAACCTGACGGCCGCGTGCGACTCGGGCTGATGTATGTGAACGGGCTGCGCGAAGAGGCCGGTCGCGCAATCGCGGCGCGATCTGCCATCGGCAATCAATCGGCAATCCACAATCCGCAATCCGCAACCGGCAATCAGGTATGTCCAAAGTGCGGCTGCGATGATGCGTCGATGCTCGAGAAAACGCCGGACGAGACGCACTTCTGCAACATCTGCGCGTATGAGTGGAGCAGCGAGCCTGCCGCCACCACACCGGCGCATCCGGAATCGAGGCAATACGTATCGATCGAGGACCTGGTGGCGAGGGCCGGGCTTCGTCGCGATGAACTCGCGACACTCGCCGGCATCGGCGCGCTCAACGCGCTGGGCTACGACCGGCGGAGTGCGCTGTGGCAGATCGAGAAAGCGGTCCGCCCGTCCGGCCGGCTGTTCAACGAGGAACGGGGCGGTCCACTGTTCGATGACCGGAACGAGACCAACGACGCCGCGGACGTCAAGAAGGAAAGCCCGTTACGCCCGATGTCGCCGCCGGAGCGGCTGGTGGCTGACTATTCGGGCACCAGCTTGACGATCGGGCCACACCCAATGGCCCTGCGCCGGCCGGAACTGGCGATGCGCGGCGTTCTGCGCGCGACCGACTTGCCGCGCGGGCGCCATGGGCGACGCGTGCGCGTGGCCGGTGCGGTGATCACGCGGCAGCGGCCCGGCACGGCCAAGGGCTTCGTGTTCCTCACCCTCGAGGACGAAACCGGCATCTCCAACATCATCGTCCGTCCCGATCTTTTCACCGAGTACCGCCAGACCATCGTCGCGGCTCCGTACCTGCTGATCGAAGGCATTCTGCAGATCCAGGAAGGGGTGACTTCGGTCAAGGCCGAACAGGTGATCAGCCTGACCGGCGCCGGACCGGACCCCCAGTCACACGATTTCCATTAAACATGGCGGCGCAAGGCTTGCACTAAAATCCTGTAGCCCGGCCGCATTAGCTCGCCGGATCAAAAGGAATGTGATGGGCCGCTTCAAACGCCGCGAGATCGGTAAAAGGGTTCTCTGGTCGCTGACTGCGGCTGCTTCGCTGTGGGTGATCGGGTGCTCTACACCCAGGATGAAATCGACCCTCCCGGGGCCGCCCAACGCCGAACAGCTTGCGCAGCTGCATGTCCAGCCACCGCGTGACCGAGACCTCTTTCTTGGTGTTGGGGGCAAGAGCCTGGCGCCCGACCCGAAGGCCACCTACTCGGTCATCGAGATCAAGCGTGGCGGTTTCAGCCGCGGCTACACCGTCATCGGTCCAGGTAACCGTGAGTGGAGCGCGAAGTTTCCACCCGAAGCGAACACCGAGATCACCGCGTCGCGCATCCTGTGGGGGATCGGGTATCACCAGCCTCCCATCTATCTGCTTGACGAGTGGACGGCCGAAAAGGCGACATCGCCGAACCCGCAGCTGCCGGCACGATTTCGCGAGAAGAAGCCCGATCTGAACGGCCTCGATGCCGGCGATTCGTGGTCCTACTATGAGAACCCCTTCGTCGGGACGCGGCAGCTCAATGGCTTGCTGGCGCTCCAGGCGATGCTCGGGAACTCGGATCTCAAAGACGCGCAGAACGTCATCTACAAGCTCGATAAGGAACTCGAAGGCGCGAGGCGCTGGTATGTCGCGCGCGATCTCGGTCAGACGTTCGGCCGCACCGGGGTGCTCGACGCGCCCCGCGGCGACATCGAGGTCTTCGAAGCGACGCCGTACATCCGCGGCGTCGAGAACGGCAAGGTCCGCTTCGACTACCGCGGCCGGCACAAGGCGCTCTTCGACAACATCACGCCGGCGGACGTCCGCTGGGTCTGTGAGCGGCTGAACGGCCTGACCGATCAGCAATGGAAGGATGCATTCCGGGCCGGTGGCTTCGGTGGTGACGACGCAACCCGGTTCATCCGACGCATGAAACAGAAGATCTCCGAGGGCCTCGCCCTCAAGGACAAGTAATCAACCGAATGTCACGCATCCTTTACGGCTTCGTTCTCATGCTTTTGATGTGCGCGCCGGCCGCCGCACCGCTGTTCGCCCAGTCATTCCCGCCCGGGCAGCTCGAGGCGCAGGCCCCCGCACCCCGTCAGGACACCGACGATCACCCGATGCATCCCCTCCACGAGATCGACGACGCGATGGTGCGGCTGCCGCTGGCGGCGTTGCTCGGGGCCGCCCTGGCGCTGCGACCGAAGCGGCGCGGGACCCCGCCCCGCAGCACCCCCGTCATCCAGACGCAGATCATCCTCGCCGTTGTCGGTGCTGTCATCATGCTCGTCGTTGGCTCCAGCCTGGCGCGTGCCTTCGGCATTGTCGGTGCGGCGAACCTGATACGCTATCGATCCAAGATCGAGGACCCCAAAGACGCCGTCGTCATGCTGTGCGCGCTGGCCGTCGGTCTCGCTTCGGGCGTCGGCTTATACGCGCTGGGTGTCTTCTCGACTGTCTTCCTCGTCGCGGCGTTGTGGGTGATCGAGTCGTTCGAACCGAAGAGCGGCAAGAACTTCAGTCTCACGGTGAAGATCGGCGACAAGACCGACGAGCTCCGGCCCAAGATCGAGGCGATCCTGGCCCGCTACAAGTTGCAGTACGAGATCCGCACCAGCTCCGATGAGGAGGTCTCCTACGACGTCGAGGTGCCGCTCGAGATGAAGACCGACCGCGTCACCAACGCGATCCTCAAGCTGGATCCAGAGGGCCATGCCTCCGTTGACTGGACCGATAAGAAAAAGCCGAAGTAACTCTCACCTGTGAAACTCATCATTCAGCCTGAAGACGGCCTCACGCCGCTACTCCGCGCCGTCAGAGCCGCAAAAAAGTCCATCGACATCGTCATTTTCCGGTTCGATCGGCTCGAACTCGAAGAAGCGCTCGAGGCCGCCGTCACCCGCGGAGTGGTTGTCCGGGCACTGATCGCGCACACCAACCGCGGCGGCGAGAAGACGTTGCGCAAGCTCGAGACGCGGATGCTGGCCAAGGGCATCACGGTGGCGAGAACGGCCGACGATCTGCCGCGCTATCACGCCAAGATGCTGCTGGTGGACGCCACACTGCACGTGCTGGGGTTCAATTTCACCAGGGCAGACATCGACAAGAGCCGCAGCCTGGGCATCGTGACCCACGATCCGCGCGTCGTGAAGGATGCATCCGCCCTGTTCGAGGCCGATACCAACCGGCAGACCTATGCGCCGTCACACGACCGCTTCGTGGTTAGCCCGGAGACATCGCGCGAGCGCCTGACCGCCTTCATCAAGGGGGCGAAAAAGCAGCTCTGTATCTACGACCCGAAGGTCTCCGACAACGCGATCCAGCGCCTGCTCGAGGACCGCGCCAAGGCTGGCGTCGAGATCCGGATCATCGGGAAGCTGGAAAAGGCACTGGCGGGGGTGGAAACGCGGAAGTTGACGGGCCTGCGCCTCCACGTCCGCGCGATGATCCGCGACGGCACGGCGGGCTTCGTCGGCAGCCAGAGCCTCAGAAAGCTGGAACTCGAAGGGCGCCGCGAGGTGGGTCTGATCGTGAGGGACACGCGCATCGCGAGGAAGATGCTGGAGGTGTTCGAGTCCGACTGGAAGGACGGGATCGTGACGAAGGACGCGCCCCCCGTGCCCGGCAGCCCGGCGTCGGCACGAGCTGCCGCCAAGGCAGCGGCGAAGGGCGCTGACGACGCCGACCGTAAAGGCGAGCGGCGCAAGAAGGACCGCAAGGGCTAGCGGCTCGCCCGGGGAAGAGCCCGGGCCGGCGGGCGCGGTGCTACTT
>JACDDJ010000375.1 GCA_013817065.1 Acidobacteriota bacterium | reverse complement strand
TTGCACTACTTGGGCTCGAAGATTCCTCTCCGCAGAGTTGCTGTGGAGAGATGAAGGTTCGACGAGCACGGGAGGAGGAACACGTGGCAAAGGAAGATCGTGGGTTCGCTTCGATGGATCGGGCTAAGCAGCGTGAGATCGCCAGCAAGGGCGGCAAGGCTGCGCACCAGAAGGGCACGGCTCACGAATGGACGAGCGAAGAAGCACGCGACGCCGGCCGTAAGGGTGGAATCGCGAGTCACCAGCGACGCCGCGAGATACAGTCGGGTGAATCTGATAACAGCCGGAGCACAGCGTCCGATGAAAACGCGCAGAATCGCGAGTCAGAGGATCGCACCAGCAACATCGGCGGAACCGAACGCGACAGCTCCGAGCGCTAAAACCAGTCCGGAGAGCCCAGGGGTTGGAAGGTCCACACGGGCCTTCTGAGCCCCCGGCTTTCCGGACCGTTCTCACAACGAGGCAGCACACCGCCGGCCTCGACCCACCTCTCGCCCCCGCAAACGTCTCAATCACTACGCAAATCGCCGCTGCTCACGCGCAGCCACTCGGCTTTGATTATGATCGGCGCGTGACAGTTCCCGACTATCGCGCGGCCCGCCGCGCCTTGATGCGGCAGGACCCGGTGCTGGGCGAAGCCTGGAAACCGTATCGCTCCGTCGCGAGCTGGTACCTGTGGCGAAGCCTGGAGAACGAACCGGTGAAAGCCACGCCTTCGCCAACGCTCCGGGCGCGCCAGGCAAGTCGCCGCAGCCGTCGACAACCGTAAGGAGAAAGCATCACGATGATCCGTTCACGCGCGCCGTTCGCCCTCGGTCTCCTCCTGCTGTTGGTGCCGGCACATGCGCAGCAGAAGCCTGCTGACAAGTGGGACATCGCGGCGGACTATGGCCCCACCAGCAAGCTCGCCTTCGACACGTCCGAAGGCACGTGGATGAATCTCGACGTCAGCCCCGACGGCACGCGCATCGCCTTCGATCTGCTCGGCGACATCTACACGATGCCGATCGGCGGAAGCGGTTCGTCGCCGGCGACGCGCATCGCCGGCGGAGCGGTGTTCGACATGCAGCCGCGTTTCAGTCCCGACGGCAAGCGGATCGCCTTTTCGTCCGATCGCGACGGCCTCTGGAACATCTGGACGATGGATGTGGACGGGAAGAACGCGAAGCAAATCTCGCGCGAGAAACGCTGGTTCATCAATAGCCCGACGTGGTCGCCTGACGGCGAATACCTTTACGCACGCCGCCACTTCGTCGCGCAGCGTTCGCTCGGCGCCGGCGAGATCTGGATGTATCACTCCTCCGGACCGTCGGACGGCCTGCAGGTAACCGAGCGCGTCGGCTCGCAGAAGGACAACGGCGAGCCCGACATCTCTCCCGACGGCCGCTACCTGTTCTACAGCAAAGACGTCACCCCCGGCGTCAACTTCGAATACAACAAGGATCCCAACGGGACCATCTACGCGGTGATGCGCCGCGACCTGACCACCGGACAGGAGCGCCGCGCGATCAGCGTGCAGGGCGGCTCTGTCACGCCGCAGGTTTCACCCGACGGTAAGACGATGGCGTACCTGCGGCGGGTGAGGACGAAGAGCTTCCTCTATCTCCGGGACATCGAGTCGGGGCGGGACCGCGAGCTGTTCGGCAACGTGGATAAGGATCTCCAGGAGGCGTGGGCCGTCCACGGACTCTATCCGCAGTACGCCTGGACGCCAGACGGCAAGTCGATGGTGATCTGGGGGGAAGGCAAGATCTGGCGGGTCGATGTCGCATCCGGCAAGGGCTCGCAGATTCCGTTCACTGCGCGAGTCGAGCACACCATCCAGGAGGCGGTGCGCTTCAAGCAGAACGTTCATCCCGACAAGTTCCCGGTCAAGATGCTGCGCGACGTGCGGGTCTCGCCCGACGGCAAGATGGTGGTCTACAGCGCGCTCGGCAAGCTGTACACCCGTGCGCTGCCGAATGGCGAACCGAAGCGACTGACGAGCAGCCCTGAGCCGGCGCGAGCAGCGAGCGGCGCAAGCAGCGCAGCGCCAGCGAGTGGGGGTGGGGCCCCACGAGCACTGAATGATGATGCTTTCGAGTTCTACCCGTCGTTCTCTCGCGACGGCCAGTCGATCGTCTACGTGACGTGGAGCGATGAGAATCACGGACGAGTGCGCGTCATCAAGCCGGACGGCTCCGGCGGACGCGACGTCGTCACGACTCCGGGCCACTACGTCGAGCCGGCGTTCTCGCCGGATGGACAGAAGATCGTCTACCGTCACGCCGGCGCAGACAACGCGCGCAGTCCGCTTTACGGTGACAACGCTGGCATCTACGTCATCCCGACTGCCGGTGGACCGGCGCTGATGGCTCGGGACGGGGGCGGGGGTGCGGAGTTCGATCACACCGGAACTCGCCTCTACTTCCGTGATTTCCGAAACAACGCCTTTGCCTTGTTGAGCACCACCGTGCCGACGAGTGCCTCGCCGCTGCCTGGTCGCGACGAGATCGAGCACGTTCGCAGTCCCAATGCGACCGAGTTCGCGGTGTCACCCAACGGCGAGTGGATCGCGTTCGAGGAACGCTTCAAGACCTTCGTTGCACCGTTCCCGCGCACCGGCCGTCCAATCGAGATCGGTCCGACGACGAGCGCGTATCCGGTGCAGAGAGTGTCGCGCGACGCCGGGTTCTACCTGCACTGGTCTGGCGACAGTCGCAAGGTGTACTGGACGCTGGGTCCCGAACTGTTCTCACGCGACCTTTCGCGGACGTTCACATTCGTCGAAGGGGGACAGGAGAAGCCGGACGAGCCTGAGGCGAAGGGGGTCAACATCAGCTTCACGGTGGACGGCGACAAGCCGTCCGGCACCGTGGCGCTGGTCGGCGCGCGCGTGATCACCATGGCGGGCCTGAAACCCGGGGCGATCCAGGGCACACCGGGCGTGATCGAGAGCGGCACCATCGTCATCGAGGGCAACCGGATCACCGCGGTCGGTCCATCCTCGTCGGTCTCAGTGCCGTCCGGCGCTCGTCGCGTCGATGTGAAGGGCAAGACCATCATGCCCGGGCTGATCGACGTCCACGCGCATGTCGGTGGCGAGTCGAGCGGACTCCTGGCGCAATCGAGCTGGCCGCTCGCCGCCAACGTCGCCTTCGGCGTGACGACCTCGCATGACCCGTCCAACGACACGGCTACCGTGTTCACGAATGCCGAGATGGTCCGCTCGGGGGCGAAGCTCGGTCCGCGCCTGTTCTCGACCGGGACGATCCTCTACGGGGCGGAGACGCCGTTCAAAGCCGTTGTCGAAACCTACGAGGACGCACTGTCGCACATGCGGCGGCAGAAGGCGGCCGGCGCGATCTCGATCAAGAGCTACAACCAGCAGCGGCGCGATTCGCGGCAGATGCTGGTCAAAGCCGCGCGCGAGCTCGAGATGCTGAACGTGCCGGAAGGCGGGTCGCTGCTCTACATGAATCAGACCCACGTGCTCGATGGACACACCGGCGTGGAGCACTCGCTGCCAGTCCCGCGCATCTACAAGGACACCATCGAGCTGTTCGCGAAGAGCAAGTCCGGCTACACGCCGACCGCGATCGTCGGCTACGGCGGACTCTCCGGCGAGTACTACTGGTACCAGAACACCAACGTGTGGGAGAACGAGCAGCTCCTCCGCTTCACGCCGCGCGAACAGATCGACGCGCGCTCGCGCCGGCGATTGATGGCGCCGATGGACGACTTCAATCACTTCCTCATCGCCAGGGGTGCCAAGCAGATCATCGACGCCGGCGGCATGGTGCAGGTCGGTGCGCACGGGCAGATCCAGGGGATCGGGGCGCACTGGGAGCTGTGGATGCTGCAGCAGGGTGGCATGTCGAACATGGAGGCGCTGCGCGCGGGAACGATCGACGGCGCCCGCTATCTCGGCATGGATGGCGATATCGGTTCGATCGAGAAGGGCAAGCTCGCCGACCTCGTCGTCCTCGATCGCAATCCGCTGCAGGACATCCGCCATTCAGAGTCGGTGAACCTGATCGTGCTCAATGGACGCGTGCTCGATGCGAAGACGCTGCACGAGACCGGCGATAGCGGACGGAAGCGTTTGCCGTTCTGGTGGGAGCGATAAGATCGGGCTGGTGTAAAATCGAGGTGCGCGCCGCGGGTGCGCACAGTCCTTTACACAATTCATCCTTGGTGGGTCGAGATCGTGCCGGAACCGGAAGTCGTCGTACCCCGCGCCTCGCAGAAGAATGTTCCTCGGAGCAACCCTGACGATCTCGCGCAACGTTTGAATGACCGCACGGCACCCGAACGTGAAGGGTTGCCGCAGCACTACCGGATGCGAGCTGACGCGCACTATGTCGATCAGCTCGAGTCACTCCCGCAGCCGGTCATCCGGCTCCTCGCCATCGCGCAGATCGATTGCGCTGAACTGCCGACGCCCGATGCCGTCGACGGTCTCGCCAGGTCGATCCTGCTGCATGGTGTTCTGCAGCCGCTCATGGTGCGCAAGCAGGGTGCCCGCTACGCGTTGATCACCGGGCGCAAGCGGCTGGCGGCAGCGAGCGCCGCGGGCCTCAACGCGGTGCCCTGCCTGCTGCGCGACGTCGACGAGGCGGCCGCAACTGCGCTCGCCGCTGCCGACAACTTGCGCGGCGAAGAGATTGCGGCGCCGGCGGCCGAACGGACCTTCATGCAGCCGGTGCTGCACGCGATTGCCGCCGATCTGTCGACGATCCTGACGTCCACGGCCCTTCTCGGCAATCGCGGCGGCGGCGGTCTGCCGCAGCAGATGGGCGCTGGTTTGATCGAGGCGCACGCCTCGCGCGCCGCGTGGCTGGCTTCGTCGATGCTCGCGACATTCAACCGCCGGCGCGAGCTGCCGCTTGGCGCCATCGTGCAGGGGGTCTCGGACAGCTTCGCGACGCACGCCTCGTTCTCGGGTCTCGAGCTCGAATGCACCGTGACGCCGAACGCGGCGGTATGGAAGCTGCCCGAAGATTTAACAACTGCGGCGATCACCGGTGCCGTCATGGCAACGCTCTCGGCACTGGAGGGGATCCCGCGTCCGCGGATCGAACTTCACGCCGACGTGTCGCAGTCACGAGCCTTGAAGATCGAAGTGGTGCAGCGCAGTGTCCGTGTCGTCGCGGATCCCGGGGCTCCCGGCGAAGGCGATGAGCAGATGCCGGTGTCGGAGCTGCTGCCCGCGCTGGCGTTGCGGCTGGCCAGGCAGGTGGTCGCACCGCATGGCGGCCACGCCGAGCTGACGCCGCTCCCCGGTCGGGGCAGTGTGCTGCA